>NZ_JALHBK010000015.1:0-204060 GCF_031570565.1 Nonomuraea sp. 3-1Str | reverse complement strand
GGCCGGCGGCGCCCGGCCCGCGCGGCGCCCGGCGGCCGCGAACCGCCGCCCGACCTCCTCCGGCCGCCGCCCCACCTCCGCGCACGCCTCCATGACCCAGTCCTGATCGAGGACGGTCAGCAGCTCCTGAGCGTCCATCACCGGCTCCCTTCCCCGGCGGAGCGTTCCGCCGCACGGAGGAACGCGATCGAGCGGGCGGCGACCTCAGGCGCCGCGTGCGAGTGCCGGGGGAGTTCGACCGCCACCAGCCCGGTGTAGCCGCAGGCGGCAAGGGTGGCCAGGACGGGCGGGAAGTCGATCTCCCCGGTGCCGAGCTCCAGATGCTCGTGCACACCCCGGCGCATGTCGTCGATCTGCACGTTCACCAGGTGCTCGGCGACGGACTCCACACAGCCGGGCACGGGGTCCGGCTCCAGGCAGCGGCAGTGCCCGATGTCGAGGGTGAGCCCGAAACCCTCGGGGCGGCCGAGCGCGTCACGCAGCCGTCGCCAGTCCGCGATGGTCGCCACCAGCATCCCCGGCTCCGGCTCGAAGCCGAGCGGTACCGTCGCGGCGTCCAGCAGGTGCGCGCAGCCGTCCACGAGCCGTTCCCAGGCCAGGTGGTCCGGGACGGAGGCGGGCCGTACCCCGGCCCACAGTGAGAGGGCTTCGGCGCCGAGGTCGGCGGCGACGGCGGCGCCCCGCCGCAGGAAGTCCAGCCGCAGGTGGCCGTCGTCGTGCAGCAGGGTGGGGGCGTGCTTGTGCCAGGGGTCGAGCAGGTAGCGGGCGCCGGTTTCGACGACCACGCCGAGTTGGAGATCGCGCAGCCGGTCCGCGACGGCCGCGACCCGCCGGGCCGCTCCGGGCGCATAGGGATCCAGGTGATCGTGGTCGAGGGTCAGGGCCACCCCGTCGTACCCGAGCGCGGCTATGACGTCCAGCGCGTCCTCCAGCCGGTGGTCGGCGAATCCGTTGGTGCCGTACCCGAACCGCAGCGCCCGCGGCGCGGTCGCTCCAGCCGCCCCGACGGCGGTGCTCGCTGCGGCTCCTTCGGTCGTGCCCCTCGTGCTCGCGCCGGTCATGTCGGTGACACCTTCGTGGCGAGGATCCTGCTCAGAGGCGCTGCCGCGGCCACGGCCAGTCCGGCGCCCTCCGCGCCGGCGTGCGCGGTGAGCGCGCCCTGCAGCGCGGGCAGCGCGGTGATCCCGCTGCCGACGGCTGCCCGGATGGCGGCGGCGGAGGGGTCGGCGGTGGCGCGGGCCTGGGCGAGGCCGAAGCGTGCGGCGTACCAGGCGGCGAGCGCGTTCTGCGTCCACCCCTGGCGGCGGCAGACGGTCGCGGCCAGGGCGACGGTGGCGGCCAGCGTCCCGGCGGGCAGGTGCGGCCCGGCGCCCGACACCTCGCGCCGGGACAGCAGAGTGAGCAGGTAGGTGTGGGCGCCCACCGTCAGCGCGGCGGGCAGGGCCGCGGGGAGCGCTCCGGCCGCCCGCCCGCGGGGGGAGGCGCCGAGCAGCACGTCGAGCACCCGGCACAGGGCCATCGCCGCAGGGCCCGCCGGAGTGTCCTTGACCGTGATGTCATAGGCCCACACCGCCGCCGCCAGCGCCGCCGCGACCGCACCCGCTCGCGACCCCGCGATCAGCGCCGCCACCGACACGCCCCCGGCGGTGAGCCCGGCGGCGACGCCCAGCGCTGCGCCGGGGGAGACCCGGCCGGACGGGATGGGGCGCTCCGGGCGTTCGACGGCGTCCACGTGGCGGTCGGCCCAGTCGTTGGCGGCCATGCCCGCCCAGTACAGGCAGACCGACGCACAGGCCAGCCCGGCCGTACGGCGGTCGAGCACGCCGGCTGCCGCGGCACCGGCCACCACGTCGCCGGGCACCGACAGCGCCGCCGGCATCCGCACCAGCTCGACCAGATCGCGTACCGCGGGCCGCCCTGATCGCGGGGCCCGCCCGGCCTGGCGGATCACGGCGCTCACCGTGGCCCGCCGGCGACCGGCCCGGGTCCGGTGCGCAGGCCGTCGGCGAAGTCGCACAGCAGGCGCCACTGGTCGGCCAGGGCGTGGGGGACCGGTCCCAGCGGATCCTTGAAGAAGAACGCCAGCTCGGTCAGGGCGCCGGAGCGGCCGTGCTCGTGTGCGGCGGCGGTCAGCCGGGCCAGGTCGAGGACCAGCGGGGCGGCCAGCGCCGAGTCGCATCCGTGCCAGGTGAAGTCCATGCGCATGCGCCGCCCCAGGAAGCCCTCGAACGTCACCAGATCCCAGGCCGTCTTGAAATCGCCGACATCCTCCAGGTAGTCGATGCGGATCTCGCCCTGGGGGACATAACCGAGCGTCTCCCGCAGGACCTTGCTCTTGCTCGCGGCCTTGGCGGCGTTCGGGCCCGGCTGCGCCAGACTGGCGCCGTCACCGCCGCCGAGCAGGTTGGTTCCCGACCAGGTCCGCACCCGCAGGTTGCGCGTCGCGAACATGGGCGCCAGCACCGACTTCACCAGCGTCTCGCCGGTCTTGCCGTCGTGCCCGCCGTACGGCACGCCCTGCCGGAGCGCCAGCTGGTGGAGCGCGGGCAGCCGGGCGCCGGTGGAGGGGGTGAAGTCGACGAACGGGCAGCCCGCGCGGAACGCGGCGTAGGCGGCGAGTGAGCTGGGCGGCAGCACCCCCCGGCCGCCGCCCGGCCGTGTCTCCCGCCCGGCCGTGGGGAGCGGCTCGCGCAGCGCCTCCTCCAGCGCGTCAAGGTCGGCGTGCGCGGGGTGCGGAGCGGGCGCCGGCTCGGTCGTCGCGACGTTGACGACGATGACCCGCCGGAGACGGTGACGCTCCCGGAAGGCCGTCAGGTCTGCTGCCAGCAGCTCCGCCGCCTCGGCCTGGTCGCGCGCCGGGGGCAGCGGCCGCACCTCCCGCTCGACCGCCGCCAGTTCCTCCTCCAGCGCCCGCACCGGTCCGGCCGGGAGCACACCCGCATCGGCCAGCGCCTGCGCCTTCTTCACCAGCGACAGCGAGGAGACGTCGTGCCCGCCGAAGGCCAGCTCGGCCAGAGCGGGCAGGGGCGCTCCGCTGAGCTGCGGAAGTTCGGTGACGCAGCCGGTCGGCTCGGCCAGCCCGGCCCGGATGGCGAGCGCCCCCACGACGCCGGTCACCGCGACCGAGCCGCGGCCTCCGACGAGCCATACTCCTGTGGTCATCTGAATTGAACTGCGATCAAGATCGACGCTGGTCACTACATCCGCTCTCTGCCGGGGACGATGGCGCTGAGCCTTCAGCCGTGGGTCCATTTCTGGTTGGTGCCGCCGTTGCAGGTCCAGATCTGGGCCTTGGTGCCGTTGGCGGTGCCGGCGCCGGAGACGTCCAGGCACTTGCCGGCGGCGACGGCCGTGATGGTGCCGTCCGAGTTGGTGCGCCATTTCTGGTTGTTCTGGCCGTTGCAGTCCCAGATGATCACGGCTGTGCCGTCCGCCGTACCTCCTCCGTTGACGTCCAGGCACTTGCCGCCGTACACGCGCAGCTCACCCGCGCTCGTGGATGTCCACTGCTGGTTGGGCTGCCCGTTGCAGTCCCAGATCTGCGTCTGCGCGCCGTTGGCCTGGGAGGCGCCGCTGACGTCCAGGCACCGGCCCGAGCCCACGCCCTGGAGCGCCTGCGTCGCCGCTGGAGGGCCCGGGGGCAGGAGGGTGATGGTGAAGGCGTCGTCGGCGTTGAGGTGCGAGAGGTTGACCGTCGTGCCGTTGCCGGACAAGGTGACGTTGGAGTCCTGGACGGTGACCGGGCCGGAGACCGCCCCGCCGCCGTTGTAGGGGATGCGCTCGACGACCACCCGCACCTGGTTGTTCTGCACGACGCCGCTGGTGGTGTCCAGGCGCTGCAGGTCGACGGCGATGTTGCCCGTCGTGCTGCCGCCGCCGACCAGGATCTTGGCGTTCCCGTCGGCCTTGGTGGCGAACGCGTCGTAGGACCTGCTGGGGGTGCTGGAGGCGATCTGACCGGTCTGCGACCCGTAGAAGCGGTAGACCCACCATTCGCCCCTGGGCTGGTACTGACCCGACGAGTCGCGGACGAGCAGATTGGCGAGATCGTTGTGCAGGTTCGCGCCGCCGGCCCAGTTGGCGCGCAGGCCGTCCGCACCGGCCCGCTCCAGACGCGCGATGTACCAGGATCCGTCACCCGGGTTCTGCTCGTTGGACGCGCCGTACTCGTTGATCTGGTACGGCCGCGGATGGGGGATCGCGCGCGAGCCGAGCGTGGTGTCGGCCGTGGCCGCGTTCGCCACCGGGTCGCCGGGCAGGGAGTGCCAGCTGACGATGTCGGGGACCACGTCGCCGGCCTTGACGTAGTCGAGGTACTGGGTCCACCAGCCGCTCGTCGCCGGCACGCAGGCGCAGCTCGGCCCGACGATCAGGTGCGTCGGGAAGGCGGCCCGGATGCGCTGGTAGGCCCGCTTCCACATGGCGAAGTACTGCGACTGCGGACGGTTCCAGAACAGGGTGATGTTGGGCTCGTTCCAGAGGTCCCACTCCACCGGGGCGCCGGTCGCCCGCACGTCGTCGATGAGGCGGGTGAGGAAGGCGTCGTAGTCGGTCCAGTCCCCGTTGTCGCCCGGGAAGCGGGAGATCGGGTAGCCGTCGGCGCCCCACAGGTCGTGGACCAGCAGGACGAACTCGCCGCCCAGCGCCCTCGTGCGCAGCAGCTGGGCGCGGGTGGCGTTCCACCGGCGGTCGTACCTGCCCGACACCCAGCCGCCGGGGCTGTCGAGCTGCGCCCCGCCGGCCCGCATGTACCGGAACTTCACGTCCGTGAAGAAGCGGTCCGGGGGACCGGACCCGTTCTCGGTCATCCCGTAGATCCATCCGGAGGCCCGGTGGGTGGGAGAGCCGCCCGCGACGGAGAAGTTCACGCTGATCGACTCGTCCGCCGCCTGAGCCGGCCCGGCGGACGAGAGGACCGATGCGGCGACGAGCGCACCGATGGACAGCAGCGCTGCCAGACGGCGGCGGCGTCCGCGCCGCCTGCTACCCAGGACGTCCATGCGCATTCCTTCGGCAGGGGGGCGGGCGGCCCGGCTCCGTGGGGGAGCCGGGCGGCCGTGCGCCCCGGGGAGGGTGTCGTGGGTGACGGGGTCAGGTGCGGGTCCACTGCTGGTTGGCGCCGCCGTGGCAGGTCCACAGGACCGCCTTCGTGCCGTTGGCGGTCCCGGCCCCGGAGGCGTCCAGGCACAGCCCGGACTGCACGCCGGTGACGCTGCCGTCGGCGTTGACGCTCCACTGCTGGTTGGCCCCGCCGGTGCAGTCCCAGATGACGACCTGGGTGCCGTTGGCGGTGCCCTGGCCGTAGGCGTCCAGGCACTTGGTGCCGTAGACCCGGAGCTCCTTGGCGGGGGTCGGTGTCCACTGCTGGTTGGCGCCGCCGTTGCAGTCCCACAGCGCCACCTGGGTGCCGTTCGTCTGGGAGAGGGAAGGGACGTCCAGGCACCTGCCGGCGTTGACGTTGCGCAGGACGCCGCTCGCCCCGGGGGTCGCCCTGATCGGCCCGTTGAAGGTCAGCTTCACCACGTAGGCCAGAGCGGAGTACGGCTGGCTGGGCAGAGTGAGGCGCAGGCCGTTGGAGTCCTGGGTGCGCGTCGGCAGGTCGATGTACGTGCCGGCGGTGTTGCCGATCATCTCGGCCCTGCCCAGGTTGGACAGGTCGACCCGGCCGCTCGCCAGGGACGCGAGGTTGAGGGTGGCGCCGTTGCCGGGCCAGCCGAGCACGGTCGCGTACAGGACGGTGTTGTCCTTGCTGCGGGTGTACCGGATGTCCTGGGCCGTGCCGGCGCGGGGGGTGGTGAACGAGCCGCCGCCCATCTTGGTGGGGCCTTCGCCGTAGGTGGTCCAGGCGCGGGTGGAGTAGATCGACTCGCCGTTGCGCCTGAGGTAGGTCCCGATGGCGTTCAGGATGCCCTTCTGGTCCTGCGGGACGGTGCCGTCGATCATGGGGGAGACGTTGAGCAGCATGTTGCCGTTCTTGCTCACCCGGTCGATCAGCGAGTGGAGCATCGCGGGCGCGCTGTAGTAGCCGATCCCGTCGGTGTAGGACCAGCTGGAGCTGCTGATGGCGTCGTCGGTCAGCCAGTAGGGGTACTGGATGCCGGCGGGGCCGCCGCGCTCGTAGTCGAAGACCTCGCCCTTGTTGTTGAAGCCGTCCTTGTAGGTGGCCACGACCTCCTTGCCCCACGCGTTGGCCTGGTTGTAGTAGTACGACAGGAAGGCGAGCCGCTTGGCCTCGTCGACGCGGGTGAGGTTGAAGTCCTGCCAGAGGATGTCGGGCTGGGCCTTGTCGACGACCTCCTTCAGCTTGTCGTACCAGAGTTGGTTCTGCGCGGCCGGGCCGAGCTGTCCGTAGAGCTTCTTCAGCGACGTGGTGGGCTGCGCCGGCACGTGGTCGTAGTAGCCGGTGAAGTTGTACGCGTGGTGCATCGCGACCAGCAGCTTCATGTTCCTGCCGCGGATCGCGTCGGCGAACAGCCGCAGCAGGTCCAGCTTGGGTCCTCGGCCGGCCGAGTTCCACTCGTTGACCTGGCTGTCCCACATGGAGAAGCCGTCGTGGTGCTCGGCGACCGGGCCGGCGAACTTGGCTCCGGAGTCGGCGAACAGCTGCGCCCACTCGTTCGGGTCGAAGTTGCCGCCCGCGGACTTGAGCTTGGGCGCGAACTGGACCCAGTTGCCGGCCTTGTCGCGCGAGCCGTCGATGAAGTTGTGGTATGGCCATGCCGAGGGATCGCCGTAGACGCTCTTGTGGTGGTTGTTCTCCGCGGAGCCGCCGACGTACATGTTGCGCGGGTACCACTCGCTGCCGAAGGCGGGCGTGGCGAAGGCTCCCCAGTGGAAGTAGATGCCGAACTTCGCGTCCTGGAACCATTCCGGCGCGGCCGGATGCTGGTCCACGGACGCCCACGTGGGCTCGTAGACGGAGGGGGCGGCCGTGGCGGAGCCGGCGAGGGCGGGCGCCGTGAGGAGGGCTCCGGCGAGCAGGGTGGCGCCGGCGAGGGCGGTGCGCCTGCGGAGTGCCGACAGCTTGGTGGGGGGCACGCTGTCTCCTGGTGTTGGCCATCGGATGGAGCGGGGAAGGTCTCGGGCACGCCGAGCTTGAGGGCGTCCGGCGGACGCCCTCGGCCGGCTCGGTCAGGCGCGGGTCCACTTCTGGTTGGTGCCGCCGTGGCAGGTCCAGATCTGGGCCTTGGTGCCGTTGGCGGTGCCGGCGCCGGCCACGTCCAGGCACTTGTTCGCCCCGACGGCCGTGATGGTGCCGTCGGCGTTGGTGCGCCACTTCTGGTTGGGCTGGCCGTTGCAGTCCCAGATGATCACGGCTGTGCCGTCGGCGGTGCCGGCGCCGTTGACGTCCAGGCACTTGCCGCCGTACACGCGCAGCTCACCCGCGCTCGTGGACGTCCACTGCTGGTTGTTCTGGCCGTTGCAGTCCCAGATCTGCGTCTGCGCGCCGTTGGCCTGGGAGGCGCCGCTGACGTCCAGGCACCGGCCCGACGCCGCACCCCGGATCGCGCTCGTGGGCGGAGGCGTGGGCGAGGTGGTGGGGGTCGGCGAGGGAGAGGGGTCGCTTCCGAACTGGGTGAAGAACGTCCACACCTCCGCGGAGGTCCAGGTCCTCCAGCCGCCACAGGTGCACCCGTCGATCGGGCCGGGATCGTGACCTCCGTCGAACGCGGCCCAGACCACCGGATATCCGGCCCGGCAACCCGCGTAGGCGGTGACGACGTGCGTCATGCTGCCGGCCGCCGGCTCGGGAGGGTTCTGCGGGGTGCAGCCGTTGTTCCTGACGAACGTGTCACGCAGCGAGCGCCCGGATGAGATGGGCAGCACGTTGTCCCTGAGGCCGTGGAGCCCCATGTAGGCGACGGGTTGCGTGCCGCCGCCGCACCCGCTGAGGTTCGCGCCGGAATAGACCGCGACCGCGCGGAAGACCGTCGGCCGGGCACAGGCGAGTGCGTACGTCATCGCCCCGCCGTAGCTGAATCCCGAAGAGAAGATCTGCGTCGTGTCGACGCACAGGCCCGCTTCGATCTGCCGGGTCATGTCGTCGACGAAGGTGACGTCCTGGCCGCCGGAGTTGGCCCAGCCGTTGTTGATGCCCTGGGGCGCGACGAAGATCGTGCTGTTGTTCGCGTTGTCCGCCAGTCGCCGCAGTCCGTAGTACGACCAGTTGTACCCATCGGTTCCGCCCGAGTCGACATCATTGGCGGTGCCGCCGACCCAGTGGAACCCGAAGATCAGCCGGTAGGGGTGGTTGCTGTCGTAGTTGGCCGGGACGCGCAGGATGTAGCTGCGGTTCTGGCCGCCGCTCACCAGTGAGTGCGTACCGCTCACCAGCGCCGGGGCCTTGCCGCAGCCGGCGGTCGCCGCAGCCGCGACGGTCCCGCGCGCGGCCGGCGTGGCTCCGCCTAATGCCGTACCCGCGGCTCCCAGGACGATGAGCGCCGCCACGGCGATGGCGGTGACCAAGGATGTGTGCCTCACGTCACGCAGCTTCCTTCCGGGTTCGGCGAGCGTGCTTCTCCATGACATGCGCGGTATTCGCGGGCGGCGCCACGAGGGGCCGATGAGAAGGCCTCCAGAGGCGTGTCGCGGAGACTTTGAACACTCATTACGATCCCGTCATCCAGGACTGTCAAGTGTTAAGCGTGCTTATTCTTGGCCCATAACATGACGCTTCGCATGCCGGCCGGCCTTGTCGCCCCTTTTCCGAGGCCGTCACCTCGGGATTCGCCGGAGATCGCCCGGCTGGGTCTCCTCATGGAGGGCCCGCTTGTGAGTTCTCGAAGCGGGACGAGGGATGAAAATAAGTCCTACTCTTTCAGGCGATCATGGCCTTCGGAGCGCACCGGAGAGCTCTCGCCGCTAACGCCGCAGCCGCACCGGATCGGCCGGTCCGGTACGGCGGACCAGCCAGGCCTCGGTGATGTGATCGAACATCGCCCCGGCGGCGCCGTCGGGATCGTGGACGGCGATGCGTTCGTAGATGCGGCGGTGGCCCAGGTTCGACGCCACGCACAGAGCTCGCTCGGTCCGGCCCATGTACCGCGCGGTGTTGATGACCTGGCTTTCCAGCGCCCGTACGACGCCACGAGCGATGCGGTTTCCCGACGCCTGCATGATCGTGTCGTGGAAGGCGCGGTCGCTCTCGGCGTAGGTGGCGGGGTCGTCCACGAGCTCGTCCATCCGGTCCACCAGCGCGCGCAGCCGCTCCACGGTGTCCGGGCCGGCCAGGCGGGCGGCGACGTTGGCCATGTCGGACTCCAGCACGCGCCGCGTGACGACGAGGTCGTCGAGGATCGCCAGGCTCTCGTCCTCGGCGATCGTCGCGGCGAGGACGAGCTCGTCCAGCATGTCCCACATCGCCGGCGGGTTGACCATGGTGCCGGCGCCTTGGCGGACCTGTACGAGCCCCTTCTCCTGCAGGACCTTCACGGCTTCGCGGACGACGGTGCGGCTCACGGAGAACGCTTCGCACAGCGCGGGCTCGGGGGGCAACGGCGTCCCCGGCGGGTGCACACCGTGGACGATGCGCTCCACCAGCTCGGCCGTCACTGCTCGGGCGAGGGTCGCCGGGCGTCGTACCCATGCCGGTGGCGCCGGGACACCGCCGGCCGTTTCCTGCGATGCCGTCATATCCCCCTCCGGTGGCCTGCGAGGACAGCGCCACCGCGCCAGTATACGTGCCGACTGTTGACGTAAGACGTCATACGAGTTACGTTTCGCCGGTGATGGCGGGTCCCTCGGTAGCTCTCGGAGGGTGAGCAGCTATGAAGCAGCGGATGTGGTGGTCGGTCGTGATGGCCGCCGGACTGGTCCTGGCCGGCTGCGGGAGCGCGGCACGGACGGGATCCCCGTCCGGAGACTCCCAGCAGAAGCGACAGAAGCTCGTGGTCTGGGACTGGAAGTCCGGTGAAGCGGCGGCCACCACGTACGTCGAGAAGGCGAAGGCCGACTTCGCCAAGCGGCATCCCGGCGTCACCGTCGAGTTCGTCGCCCAGCCGTTCGACCAGTACTACACCTTGCTCGGCACGGCCGCCCAGTCCAGCAAGGGACCCGACGTCATGCTCTTCAACGGGGGCGGGCAGATCCGCGACCGGGCCGACGCGCTCCTTCCGCTGGACCAGTACGTGGCCCAGGACAAGAGCCGGTTGGCGGGCTGGGACGCGTTCACCAAGGACGGCAAGATCTACGCCGTGCCGGTGACCCTGCAGGGGCACCCGATCTACTACAACAAGACGCTCTACGAGAAGGCCGGTCTCGACCCGGCGAACCCGCCCAAGACCTGGGACGAGCTCGTCCGCACCTGCGCCGCCATCAAGAGGGCGACGGGGGCCGCGTGCTTCGCGCTCGGCAACAAGGAAGGCTTCGGCATCCAGTTCTTCATGTCGGGCCTCGGGTCCGGCATCCTGACCCCTCAGGAGTACGACGACTGGATCGCCGGCAGGCGCGACTGGACCTCCCCCCACGTGAAGCGGATCTTCGAGCTGTGGAAGGACGCCAACGACGCAGGGCTGAACAACGACGGTGCCAACTCCACCGCGATGTTCACGGACATCTTCAGAGTCTTCGAGACCGGTAAGGCCGCTCACATCATCGGCCTGATGTCGGACATCGGGCACTGGAAGGACTTCGGCGAGTTCCTGCCGCCCGACAAGATCGGCGTCATGCGGGCCCCGGTCGTCGCCGGCGGAGCCACCCCGAGCCTTCCGTACGACGGTGGCATCGGCTACGCGGTCGCCAGGTGGACCAAGGACCCGCTGCTGGCCGCGGATCTGGTGCGCTCCCTGACCTCCACCGACGCCTTGACCGCGTTCTCCTCCGACGCCGGCGCGATCGCCTCCGACATGACGATCGACGTCTCACGGGCCGGCCCGGCCGTCGCCGCGATCGTGCCCGAGATCAAGACCGGCAGGCCCGCCCTGCACGTCGCGCTGTCCTCCAAGACCCTGGACCTCATGGGAAGGCTGTCCCAGCAGCTCCTGAGCGGGTCGACCAGCGTGGACAAGGCCGTGAAGCAGCTCGCCGCCTCCGACAGGGCGGGCTGATCGCGTGCCGCTCAGAGGTTCGTCGCCGTCGGTCCGCCCGTTCGGTCCCGGGCGGACCGGTGCCGCGCCGGCGGAGCAGGGGGGACCTCGCAGGGACGCCCGTACGGCCACCCGGCCGGCCTCCCGCGGGGCGCGCGCCGAACGCCTCGCCCCCTACGTCCTGGTGGCCCCGGCCGTACTGATCCTCGTGACGCTGCGGCTGTGGCCGCTCGTCCTGGGGGTCAACTACTCCTTCACGGGTGACGGCGCCTACAACGGGACCCCGGTCGGTCTGAGCAACTACCTGGAGCTGGCCGGCGACCCCCTGTTCCGCACCTCGCTGCGCAACGTCGGGCTGCTGGTGCTGCTGCTGCCCGTGGCTGTGGCGATCCCGGGCCTGCTCGCGACCTTCATCTACCTGCGCGTGCCGGGTCACCGGGTCTACCGCAGCGTCTACTTCTTCCCCGCCGTGCTCTCACCGGTGATCGTCGGCGCGATCGTCAACCTCATGCTCGGATACGACGGCCCGGTGAACGCCGTCCTCGCGATGGCCGGCGCCGGCCCGGTCGACTGGCTCGGCGATCCGGACATCGCCATGTTCACGGTTGTCGGCGTGCATGTATGGGCGACGTTCGGGATGGCCCTGGTGGTGTTCCTCGCCGGATTCAGCACCCTGGACGCCTCGCTGCTGGACGCCGCCCGCGTGGACGGCGCGTCGCTGCGCCAGGTCATCCGGCACGTGATCATCCCGGGCCTGACGCGCACCATCCAGTTCGTCTTCGTGACCACGATGATAGGGATGCTGACCTCCATGTTCGGCCTGCTCTTCGTCATGACCAGCGGGGGCCCGGAGGGATCGACCTACCTTCCGGAGTACTACATCTGGCACCAACAGGGACAGATGAACCGGCCGGCGCTCGCCTCGGCCGCGTCGACGGTTCTCTTCGTCGTCATGCTCGTGGTGGGGCTCCTGCAGATCACCCTGCTCCGCCGCTCGGGGAGGCAGGACTGATGCCGGGCAGGCGCGTGGCGGGGTGGG
Organism: Nonomuraea sp. 3-1Str; assembly: GCF_031570565.1. NCBI lineage: Bacteria > Bacillati > Actinomycetota > Actinomycetes > Streptosporangiales > Streptosporangiaceae > Nonomuraea > Nonomuraea sp. 3-1Str. The sequence continues at coordinate 191,997 of NZ_JALHBK010000015.1, read as the reverse complement.
TGGCCGCCGTCCCCATGGCCGTTCTCGCGCTGGTGACGATCTATCCTCTCGTGTTCACCGCCAACGTCGCGATGAAGACCCGGCGCGACTACGTCCTCGACCGGTTCTCCCCGGCGGATTCCCTGCGCTGGGACAACCTGGAGCAGGCCTGGGCCGGCGCCGGAATGGCGCGATACTTCGCCAACTCGCTGGTCGTCGTGGCATGCGCCGTGGTCCTGCTGCTGCTGATGGGCTCGATGGCGGGTTTCGCGCTGAGCCGGCTGCGGTTCCGCGGCTCTTCGGTCATCTTCCTGGGCTGTCTTGCGGGACTGTTCGTCCCGTTCCAGGTGATCATGGTGCCGCTCACCCGGATCATGGCGGACAGCGGCCTCATCGACACGTACCCGGGACTGATCCTCGCCTATGTCGCGCAGTTCCTCCCGTTCACCGTCTTCCTGATGACGAGTCACTACCGCACCATTCCGTCGGAGATCGTCGACGCGGCCAGGATCGACGGGAACACGGTGTACGGGGTGTACCGGCGGATCATGCTGCCGCTTGGCGTGCCGGCGCTGCTGTCGGTGGGCATCCTCGACACCCTGTTCTGCTGGAACGACGTGCTCATCTCCCTGCTGATGATGCCGTCGCCCGAGCATCGCACCCTCATGATCGGGGTCAACTCGCTGCGCGGACAGTACTCCGACGACATCCCCACCTTCGCCTCCGGAGTCCTGATCGCCGCGATACCCGTGTTGACGATCTATCTTTTCCTCCAGCGCCAGATCGCCGCCGGCGTCACCGCCGGTTCCACAAAGGGCTGACATGCAGATCACGGGGTATCGGACCGCGACGACGGTTCAGCGATGGGGCCGCCCGGTCGGCGACGCCAACGGTGTCTTCCCCGACGGGGCCGTCCCGGTGCCGATCGTCATGGTGGACACCGACGAGGGGATCACCGGCGTCGGCCTCGGGCCGCACGTGGAGATCGACGCCGTGTTCGCCGCGATCGAGGGCGAGGACCCGCGCGGCGTGACGGCGCTCTACGACCGCATGCTGCGGCGGACCTTCAAGGCGGGGCACGCGGGCGCCGTGTTCGGTACGATCGGCGCACTCGACACCGCGCTGTGGGACATCAAGGCACAGGCGGCCGGCGAACCGCTCTGGCGCCTGCTGGGCGGACGCGACAGGAGGGTCCCCGCCTACGCCTCGGGCCTGGACATCGGCCTGACCGACGACGAGCTCGTCGCGGTCTACCAGGTCTACGCCCAGCACGGTCTGCGCGCGGCCAAGATCAAAGGCGGCCTGGACATCGAACGCGACCGGCGCCGCCTGACGCTGGTACGCGACGTCCTGACCGAGGCCGGGCACGGATCGCGGCCGGGTCTCATGCTCGACGTGAACGAGGCGTGGACGCGCAAGCAGGCGGTCCGGCATGTCTGCGAGCTGGAACGCACCCTGGATCTCACCTGGATCGAGGAGCCGGTCCGGCGGTGGGACGCCGAGGGCCTGGCCACCGTCGGCCGTGGCGTCCGTGCCTCGGTCGCCACCGGGGAGAACCTCACCGGGCTGGAGCAGTTCCGCCCGCTGCTGGCAGCGGGGGCCGTCGACATCGTGCAGACGGCCGTGGTCTGGGGGGTGTCCCACTTCCTCCGGGTCTCCGCACTGGCGCACGCCCATGACCTGCCGGTGAGCCCGATCGGCACCACGCCGGTCGCGCTGCTGCACGCCGCGCCGTCGGTGCCGAACCACTTGGCCAGCGAGCTGCAGGATCTGCACCCGCCACTCGGAATATCGCTCGACCTGCACGTGGAGGACGGCGCCTTCATCCTCGGTGACGCGCCGGGTCTCGGCATCACCCTCGACGAGCACGCGATCAACGAGTACGCCCGGCAGCCGGACGCCAGGGCCGCCGAGGGCCCCCACATCCGGCCGGAACACGCCGGACGACGGCTGCTGGCCGTTGCCGACGGCTTCCGGCCCGAGGCGGGGCGGAGGCTGGGACCGAGTCAGCGGTAGCCGGCGGCCGTGACGTTGGCCTGGACGGCGTTCTCCACGGCGTCGGTGGGGTAACCGGCGACCATGGCCCCTTCGTAGAAGGTGCCGGCGCTGAGGTTGGCGCCGCCGTCGGGCTTGCAGCAGTCGCCGCCGCTGCCCAGGATGATGGCCCCCTGCTTCTTCATCGGGCTGTAGCCGTTGGGGAGCGAGCCGTCGTACAGGACGGACAGGCTGCCGGACTGGGCGTCGCCGCCCTTGATGGCGAACCGGGTCGTGCCGTTGTTCTTCAGCGTCGCGGTGACGAACTTGTGGGCGAGGCTCCGCTGGTTGGGGTTCCATGACTGGCTGCCGCCGGGGTAGAGCCCCCATTCGAGGTCGGCCTGGACCCAGGGGCCGCTTCCCTGGCAGCCGCCGAACCAGCATTGGGTGCTGAAGTTGATGGCGTCCATGGCGCCGGCGGCGTCGGCCTTCCTGGTGGTCTCGCTGTTGCCGTAGTCGAAGCAGCAGCCGCCGTTGACGTGGGTGCCGCTGGTCACCATGTACATGCCCTCCGGCGCGCTGCCCGTGGGGACGCCGGTCAGGTGGCCGTCCCGCCAGTAGCTGTTGCCGGGGTTGATGTAGAGGGAGTAGGCCTTGCCGCCGCCGACGGTGAGCGACTCGGTGGTCGCGGTCGCGGGCCTGCTCTGGGGGGAGCCGGGGACCACGCTGGAGCCCTGGTACCACAGGTCGTTGCCCCGCCCGGACTGGTCGTAGACGACCGTGATGACGCATGCGGTGCCGGCGCAGAAGGAGTCCTGCGCCGCGGTGTCCGCGATGCCGCCCGCGGTCAGGACGCCGACGTTGCGGGTCGCGTTGTCGGAGGAGCGCCTGACCTGGTACAGGTTGCCGCTGTACGAGCCGTAGAGCGCCCGAGTGGTGCTGTGCGCGGCCACGCACGGCGTGCCGCCCGAGCCGTAGATGTCGCACGGGCGCGCGCCGGGCGGCGGTGGGGTCGGCGTCGGGCCGGGCCCGGTTCCGGTGTCCCACTTCTGGTTGGTGCCGCCGTGGCAGGTCCAGATCTGGGCCTTGGTGCCGTTGGCGGTGCCGGCGCCGGCCACGTCCAGGCACTTGTTCGCCCCGACGGCCGTGATGGTGCCGTCGGCGTTGGTGCGCCATTTCTGGTTGTTCTGGCCGTTGCAGTCCCAGATGATCACGGCTGTGCCGTCGGCGGTGCCGGCGCCGTTGACGTCCAGGCACTTGCCGCCGTACACGCGCAGCTCACCCGCGCTCGTGGACGTCCACTGCTGGTTGGGCTGCCCGTTGCAGTCCCAGATCTGCGTCTGCGCGCCGTTGGCCTGGGAGGCGCCGCTGACGTCCAGGCACCGGCCCGACCCCACGCCCACCAGTGGCGTGGTCGCCGCCGAGGCCGGCACCGACCAGGTCAGGGCGGTGGCCAGGAGCGCCGCGAGCACCGTCAGGACCGACGCGACGACGGCCGCCCGATGGCCCCGCCCACGCGGCGCACGGCCTGACAAAGGAACGGAGGGAGGTTGCATGGGCGTACTCCTCGGGAGAGACAGCCGCTGGGAAACCGGGTCCACACGATCGATGCGAATCGATTCGACAACGTACGCGCGAAGCACATACGACGGACGGACCGCCTGTCAAGACTCCACCTTGCCCGCCGTCCGCCGGAGGTCCTCCCGGTGGTTCTCAGCGGCGCGGCTCGCACTCCGCCGAGCCGGGCCCGATGAAACATTCATCCGTCCCACCCCGCGGACGCACGCCCCGGTCCGTTCGGATGACATCCGGCGCCCGAGGGGCGGCCGGGGTCAGTGGGACGGGGAGAACAGGCGCTGCTTGATCTCCCGGCGGTAGTCGTCGAGGGTGTTGTCGATGTGCGTGGCGGCGGCCTGGGCGGCCGCTTCGGGGTCGCCGGCGCGGATGGCCTGGTAGATCGCCTCGTGCTCCTCGACGGCCTCGGCGGCGTGCCCGCCCACCGAGCCGCGCAGCCCGATGAGGCTGGACTGCCCCTGCAGCCGCCGGGCCTCCCGCACGGCGATCTGGAGGAACATGTTGTGCGCGGCCGTGGCGATGGCGGTGTGGAAAGTGTCGTCGCCCTCGTTGAACAGGTCCTCGCGTCCGGTCTCGAAGCCATGGCGGCACATGGCGGCCGCGTCCTCGATGGCCCTCAGCTCCGTGGGGGTGGCGCGGCGGGCGGCCAGCCGGCTGGTCTCCATCTCCTGCGCCCGGCGGAACTCGAACAGCATGTAGACGTGGTCCAGGTCGGTGGGGAGGAAGAAGGACGCCCAGCGCCCGGTGCCGAGCATCCCCTCGTCGTCGGCCACGTACAGGCCGCGGCCCTTCTGGGCGCGTACCCGGCCCAGCGCGGAGAGTATCTTGACCGCCTCGCGGACGACGGTGCGGCTGGTGCCCAGTTGCAGGGCCAGCTCGTTCTCGGTCGGCAGGCGGTCTCCCGGGCGCAGGCGCAGCCGGACGATCAACTCCAGCAGCTGCTCCGCGGCCACCTCGTAGCCCGGCCGGTATGCGCTTTCACGCGGGGTGTCGGTCACCGTGCCCCTCCTCGCCATTTCCCCTGCAAGAGTACGACTGATCGGGGTCGCCGGGTCGGGACATGAACGACGCCCGATCAGTAGGACACATCTGAATGATTCATGCGGAAAAGATCGAGGCGGGCCATCAGCGCCGTCAGTATTGTCGCTGTTCAGTGCGGACGGCAGGTTCACCATGGCCAGATTTCGGTGTGCGGATGTCGAAATAAGTAGGCTTAACGACTTGACGGACATCCGCGCCCAGATCGTAATAAGGGAGCGAGTCATGACCTGAGCACCCCTCCACCCCCCAGAGGAACCACCGTGCAGTCATCTTCGCCTGTCCCGGCGCTGAGACCGGTCCTGACCGGCGTCATCGCCGCAGTGCTGGCCGCGGCGTCCGCCCTCGTCGCCCCGCTCACCTCGGCCCTCGCGGCCACCACGACCCTGTACGTGTCACCCTCCGGCACCGGCACCGCCTGCACCTCCGCCCAGCCGTGCTCTCTGTCCGCGGCGCAGACGACCGTGCGGTCGCTGAACGGCGCCATGTCCGACGACATCGTCGTCGAGCTGGCCGACGGGGTGTACCGGCTCTCCGCGCCGCTCCGGCTGACCGCGGCCGACTCCGGCAACAACGGCCACACCGTCACCTGGAAGGCCGCGGGGGGCGCACGTCCCGTCATCAGCGGGGCCCGGGCGGTCACCGGATGGTCGCTGGCCGACTCCGGGAAGAACATCTGGCGCGCCAACGTCGGCGCCGGGATCGACACCCGGCAGCTGTACGTCAACGGCGCCGTCGCCACGCGTGCCCGCACCCAGGTGAACCGGGCCGACTTCACCGCGACCACCGCCGGTCTGAGATTCGGCAACAGCGCGCTGGGCTACCTGAACAACCTGGCCGACCAGAACCGGGTCGAGATGGAGAGCGTCGGCTCCTTCACCGACCGGTACGTGAGGGTGCAGAGCATCAGTGGCAACGTCATGACGATGCAGCAGCCCGGCTGGAACAACAACACCTTCGGGTACGACACCTTCACGCAGCCGCACCGGGCGGGTCCGCTGTACCTGGAGAACGCCTACGAGTTCCTGGACGCGCCGGGTGAGTGGCACATCAACCCCGGGACCGGCGTTCTGTCCTACATCCCGGCGGCCGGTCAGAACATGAACGACATCAGCGTGGAGCTGCCCGTGCTGCAGTCCCTGGTGAACGTCGGGGGCACCTACGACGCGCCCGCGCACCACATCACCTTCAGCGGGATCACCTTCACCGGCACGAGCTGGCTCGGGCCCAGCAGCGCCCAGGGCTACGCGGACCAGCAGACCGGCGCCTACATCGCGGGCGACTGGAACTGGCCCGCCGACAGGCTGACCTCCTGCCAGGAGGGCTGCCAGCAGTTCGAGGCCGTGCGGCCGAGCTGGTTCCAGATGCCCGCCGCCGTGCAGGTCTCCGCCGCCCACCACGTCACCTTCACCGACTCCCGGTTCGTCAACCTGGGGCAGACGGCCGTCGGCATCGGCAACGACGCCAACGCGCACGCCGGCGGGGTCGGGCTGGGCGCGAGCGACATCACGATCACCCGGTCCGAGGTCGCCCGCAGCTCGGCCGGCGGCATCCTGGTCGGCGGCGTGCGCGCCGACGCGCACCACCCCGGCGACCAGCGGATGGTCAACCGGAACATCACCGTCAGCGACAACCGGATCCATGATCTCGGTCTGGACTACCGGGGCGTCGTCTCGGTCCTCGCCACCTACGTCACCAACGCCGACGTGTCGCACAACGAGGTCTACAACATGCCGTACACCGGCATGGCGATCGGCTACGGCTGGGGCGCCAACGAGCCCGGCGGCAACAACCAGTACGCCAACCGCGGTCTGTACAACTACCAGCCGCGGTACACCACGGCCACCACCGCGTCCGGCAACCGGCTCGTCGGCAACTACGTCCACGACGTCATGCAGCAGATGACCGACGGCGGGTGTATCTACACGCTGTCCTGGAACCCGGGCGCCGTGATCAGCGACAACTACTGCCTGCGGACCAACGGCTGGTTCGGCGTCTACTTCGACGAGGGCTCCAAGTACTACACCGTCACCGGCAACGTGCTCTCGAACACCGGCACCTGGGCGACCGCCAACTACTGGGGTGGCGAGAACATGGGCAACTGGACCGTCACCGACAACTGGTCGACGAACGGCAGCACCAACGTGACCAACGGCGACCGGGGCAACGTCGTCCACGGCAACGTCACCGTCAGCAACGGCAACTGGCCGGCGGCCGCGCAGGCCGTGATGGCGTCCGCGGGGCCCCGGACCGGCACGTCACCCACGCCCACCCCGGGAGGCGCGAGTGCGCTCAAGGGGGCGGGGTCGGGCCGGTGCCTGGACGTCAGCGGGGCCTCCCAGGCGAACGGCGCGCAGGCGCAGATCTGGGACTGCAACGGGCAGGCCAACCAGCAGTGGACGTCCACGAGCGCGGGTGAGCTGCGGGTGTACGGCGGCAAGTGCCTGGACGTCAACGGCGCGGGTACGGCGGACGGCACAGCCGTGATCATCTGGGACTGCAACGGCCAGGCCAACCAGCAGTGGCGCCTCAACGCCGACGGCACCATCACGGCGGTCGGGGCGAACAAGTGCCTGGACGTGGCCAGTGCCGGCACCGCCAACGGCACCAAGGCCCAGATCTGGACCTGCCACGGCGGCGCCAACCAGAAGTGGACCCGCGTCTGACACCGCGGCACTCCTCCGTGCCCGCAGCAGAACGCCGGCAACAGCGCGATGGCGCGCCTTGCCCTGACTGATCGTCATATGTCAGGAAGGAACACCCATGTCCCGACGTCCGTGGCTCGCCTTGCTGACCACGATGACGCTGATCACTTCCGGAGCCGTCGCGCTCTCCGCCTCCTCGGCGAACGCCCTGACCATCCCGGCGTCCGACTACCAGCAGGTGTCGCTCGCCGCCGGCGGTGCGGAGCTGGGTGAGGCGATGTCGCTGGCCGTGATGCCGAACCGGTCGGTGGTGCACACGGCGCGCGACGGCACGGTGCGCGTCACCGATGTCAACGGCAGCACGAAGGTGGCCGGCAGGCTCGCGGTCTACACGCACGACGAGGAGGGCCTGCAGGGTGTGGCGGTCGACCCGGACTTCGCGTCGAACCGGTACCTCTGGCTCTACTACTCGCCCCGGCTGAGCACGCCGAACGGTGACGCGCCGAGCAACGGCACGCAGGCGCAGTTCGACCAGTGGAAGGGGCACCTGAACCTGTCCCGGTTCACCTTGAAGCCCGACGACACGCTCGACCTGGCCAGTGAGAAGGTCGTGCTGGAGGTGCCGAACGACCGAGGGATGTGCTGCCATGTGGGCGGCGACATCGACTTCGACGCGGCCGGCAACCTGTACCTGACCACCGGCGACGACAGCAACCCGTTCGAGTCGAGTGGCTACTCCCCCCTGGACGAGCGGGCCGACCGCAACCCGCAGTACGACGCCCAGCGCTCCGCCGCCAACACCAACGACCTGCGCGGCAAGGTACTGCGGATCAAGCCGCAGCCGGACGGCACCTACACGATCCCCAGCGGCAACCTGTTCCCGCCCGGCACGGCGAGGACGAGGCCGGAGATCTACGCGATGGGGTTCCGCAACCCGTTCCGGATGAGCGTGGACAAGGCGACCGGGATCGTCTACCTGGGCGACTACGGGCCGGACGCGGGGGTGACCGACCCCAACCGGGGCCCCAGCGGGCAGGTGGAGTTCGACCGCATCACCGGTCCGGGCAACTACGGCTGGCCGTACTGCACCGGCACGAACACCACCAGCGAGACCTACAACGAGTGGAACTTCGCCTCCAACGGCACGGGCCCGAAGTACACCTGCGCGGGCGGTCCCACCAACAACTCGTTCCGCAACACTGGACAGACCACGCTCCCACCAGCCAAACCGGCGTGGATCCGATACGCGGGGGACGCCGGATCCCCCCCGGAGTTCGGCAACGGGTCGGAGTCGCCGATGGGCGGCCCGGTCTACCGTTACGACCCGGACCTGAACTCCGCCGTCAAGTTCCCGCAGGTCCTTGACGGGCGTTACTTCGCCGGTGAGTACGGCCGCCGCTGGATCAAGGCCGTCGAGGTCAAGGCCGACGGGAGCTACGGGGAGATCTCCGCGTTCCCCTGGACCGGCACCCAGGTGATGGACATGGCCTTCGGCCCTGACGGGGCCCTCTACGTCCTCGACTACGGCGACGGGAACAACAACCAGGCGCTGTACAGGATCGAATACATCGGCAAGGCCAACCGCAATCCGGTCGCCAAGGCCTCCGCCGACAAGACCTCGGGACCGGCTCCGCTGACGGTGAACTTCTCGTCCGCGGGCAGCTCCGACCCCGAGGGCGGCGCACTGGCGTACTCGTGGAACTTCGGCGACGGCACCACGTCCACGGCGGCGAGCCCGAGCAAGACCTACACCGCGAACGGCACCTACACCGTGACCCTCACCGTCCGCGACCCGCAGGGGCTGACCGGAAGCGCCGGTGTGATCGTGACCGTCGGCAACACCGCCCCGGCGGTGACGCTGACCACCCCGGCCGACGGGCAGTTGTTCTCCTTCGGGGACACGGTGCCCTTCCAGGTCACCGTCAGCGACCCGGAGGACGGCACGATCGACTGCACCAAGGTCACCGTCGCCTACTTCCTCGGCCACGACAGCCACCGTCACCAGATCACCTCCAAGACCGGCTGCTCGGGCTCCATCCCGGTGCCGGTCGACGGTGAGCACGACGCCGCGGCCAACATCTACGGCGTCTTCGAGGCCTCCTACACCGACACGGGCGGCCTGACCTCCACCAGCGCACGTACGCTCCAGCCACGGCACCGGCAGGCTGAGCACTTCGGCGCCCAGCAGGGCGTCCAGACGGCCGACCACGGCACCGCCGAAGGCGGCAGGACGGTCGGCTTCACCGACGACGGTGACTGGATCTCCTTCCAGCCGTACAGCCTGGGTGACGCGACGAGGATCACCGTTCGGGTGTCCTCGGCGGGCGCGGGCGGCCGGATCGAGGTGCGAGCGGGCTCGGCCACGGGCATGCTGCTGGGAACGGTGAACGTCGCGAGCACCGGCGGCTGGGACACCTTCACCGACGTCTCGGCGAACCTCGGCGGCGCGCCGGCCGGCACCACGACGCTGTACCTGGTCTTCCGCGGCCCGACAGGACAGGGCTACCTGTTCGACGTCGACGCCTTCACCCTTGACACCGGCACGTCGTCCCCGGGGAGCACGAGCGCGGTGAAGGGGGTGGGCTCGGGACGGTGTCTGGACGTCAGCGGGGGTTCCCCGGCGAACGGCGCGCAGGTGCGGATCTGGGACTGCACCGGCCAGGCCGCCCAGCAGTGGACGTCCACGAGCGCGGGTGAGCTGCGCGTGTACGGCGGCAAGTGCCTGGACGTCAACGGCGCCGGGACCGCCGACGGCACCGCGGTGATCATCTGGGACTGCAACGGCCAGACCAACCAGCAGTGGCGCCTCAACACCGACGGCACGATCACGGCGGTCGGGGCGAACAAGTGCCTGGACGTCAGCGGGGCGGGCACCGCCAACGGCACCAAGGTCCAGATCTGGACGTGCAACGGCGGCGCCAACCAGAAGTGGAGCCGCGTCTGAGGCCACGTCCTTGACCGCACCACGATCACCCACTGATGTGACGGAAGGACACGCATGCTGCGACATCTGACCCCCGGCGCGCTCGGGCGCGGCGCGGAGGGCGACCGGAAGACATCCGTGCTGCGGAGGCTGTCGGCGACCGCGGTGGCGCTCACCGCCGCCGCCGCGACGCTCATCCCCGCCGTCCCCGCCCAGGCCGCCGCCTTCAAGGTGCTGGTGTTCTCCAAGACGGCCGGATTCCGGCACGACTCGATCCCCGGCGGGATCCAGGCCATCCGCGACCTGGGGGCGGCCAACGACTTCGCCGTCGACGCCACCGAGGACGCCAACGCCTTCAGCACGGCCAACCTCGCCCAGTACAAAGCGGTGGTGTTCCTCAGCACCACCGGTGACGTGCTGAACGACACCCAGCAGGCCGCCTTCCAGACGTACGTGGACGGCGGGGGCGGTTACGTGGGGGTGCACTCGGCCGCCGACACCGAGTACGGCTGGCCCTACTACGGGCAGCTGATGGGGGCCTGGTTCAACAACCACCCGGCCATCCAGCAGGCCACCGTACGGAACGAGGACAGGGCGCACGCCGCGACCGCTCATCTGGGGGCGACCTGGTCGCGCACCGACGAGTGGTACAACTACCGCACCAACCCCCGCTCCGGCGTGCGGGTGCTGCAGAGCCTGGACGAGAGCAGCTACAGCGGCGGCGGCATGGGCGACCATCCGATCACCTGGTGCCACCCCCAGTCCTCCGGGCGCTCGTTCTACACCGGCTTGGGGCACACCCAGGAGTCGTACGCCGACCCGAACTTCCGCGCGCTGCTGCTGGGCGGGATCCGGTACGTGGCCAAGGCCACCAACGCCGACTGCCGCCCGGAGACCGGGTACACGACGTTGTACAACGGATCGACGACGGGCTGGTCGCAGGCGGGGCCGGGGTCGTTCGCCGACAGCGACGCCACGCTGACCTCCCAGGGCGGCATGGGCATGCTGTGGTACAGCGCCAAGGAGCTGCATGCCTACTCGCTGAAGCTCGACTGGAAGCTGACCGGCGACTCCAATTCGGGGGTGATCGTGGGGTTCCCGGCCACCAGCGACCCGGACGCGGCGCTCGCCACCGGGTACGAGGTGCAGATCGACGCGACCGACACCCCGGACAGGACGACGGGGGCGATCTACGGATTCAAGGCGGCCGACGTCGCGGCACGGGATGCGGCGCTGAATCCGCCGGGCCAGTGGAACACCTATGAACTGCTGGTGGAGGGGGAGCGGTTGCAGGTCTTCCTGAACGGGACCAGGATCAACGATTTCACCAACACCGATCCGGTCCGCTCGATCCAGCAGGGCTACATCGGCATCCAGAACCACGGGGCCGGCGACGTGGCGTCGTTCCGCAACATCCGCATCAAGGAACTGACCAGCACGCCCGGGAGCACGAGCGCGGTGAAGGGGGTGGGCTCGGGACGGTGTCTGGACGTCAGCGGGGGTTCCCCGGTGAACGGCGCGCAGGTGCGGATCTGGGACTGCACCGGCCAGGCCGGCCAGCAGTGGACGTCCACGAGCGCGGGTGAGTTGCGGGTGTACGGCGGCAAGTGCCTGGACGTCAACGGGGCGGGTACGGCGGACGGCACCGCGGTGATCATCTGGGACTGCAACGGCCAGAACAACCAGAAATGGCGTGTCAACGCCGACGGCACGATCACGGCGGTCGGGGCGAACAAGTGCCTGGACGTCAGCGGGGCGGGCACCGCCAACGGCACCAAGGTCCAGATCTGGACGTGCAACGGCGGCGCCAACCAGAAATGGAGCCGCGTCTGAGGCCATCCGTCCACGCCCTCTGTGGCATGACATGCGGCGCGGCCCTGATCGGTGCCACGCCGCGTGGCCATGCGCGCCCGCCGTCCCACACGAGGACATGAAAGTTTCATACTTATATTGGGCACTCTCCATGCATGACGGATCCGACTGATTTCGGCCTGAGTGGAGAGCGGCGGCGGCTCACAACCGGACCAGCACCAATCTGACAGGCGAATTCCTGGAGAAAGCTCGGTCCGACGGCCGCCGAGTATGCCGGAAAAGCAGTCGGGATTTTCCAGCATAAGCACGCTTGACAGGCAGATGAGTCAGATTTATTTTTGGTGCGAATCGATTCGATTGAATGTTCGCTAGTCAAGGGCCGGCGTCCACGAGCGGCCGGTGAAGCGCATCCCAGGCCCGGCACGACTCCAACCCCCCCGTTAGGAGCCCCCCGTGCACGACTCCTCACCTCCCTCTCGCCGGGCGGGCCGCGTGCTGGAGATGACCGGCATCGTCAAGAGCTTCCTGGGCGTCCGGGTCCTCGACGGAGTCGACCTGGAGGCGTCCGCGGGTGAGGTGCACGCGGTGGTGGGGGAGAACGGCGCGGGCAAGTCCACGCTCATGAAGATCCTGGCCGGCGTGCACACGCCGGACGAGGGGAGAATGAAGATCGACGGCCGCGGCGTGGCTTTCGGGCACCCGATCGAGGCGCAGCGGGCCGGGGTGGCGATCATCCACCAGGAGCTCACCCTGCTGCCCGAGCGAACGGTGGCCGAGAACGTCCACCTCGGGCGGGAACCCGTCCGACGGGGGCTCGTCGACCGCGCCGCGATGGAATCGGCGACCGGAGAGCTGCTGAGCTCTCTCGGGGAGGAGTCGTTCGGCCCCCGCGATCTCGTCCGGCGGCTCTCGGTCGCGCGGCAGCAGGTCGTCGAGATCGCCAAGGCCCTGTCGCTGAACGCCCGGATCGTGGTGATGGACGAGCCGACGGCCGCCCTGGCGGACCACGAGGTGGAGTCGCTCCACACGCTGGTGCGGCGGCTCACGGCACGCGGCATCGCGGTCCTGTACGTCTCGCACCGGCTCCGCGAGATCTTCGATCTCGCCGACCGGATCACCGTGCTCAAGGACGGTGCCCGGGTCACCACCGCGGACGCCTCCAGCCTGGACACCCCGGCTCTGGTCCGCCTGATGGTCGGCCGGGACCTGGACTCCTACTACCCGCCACGTGCGGCGGAACCGCCCGGAGAGGTGATGCTGAGCGTGCGCGGCGGCGGCAACGCCAGGCTGCACGGCATCGACCTCGACCTGCGCGCGGGGGAGATCGTCGGGGTGGCCGGGTTGCAAGGCTCGGGCCGCACCGAGCTGGCCAGGGCGCTGTTCGGCGCGGAGCCCTTCACCAGCGGCGAGATGACGCCCCGCCGTCCCCGCTCGGCCCGCGAGGGGATCACCGCGGGGATCGGCCTGGTCACCGAGGACCGCAAGGCCGAAGGGCTCCTGCTGAACCAGCGGGTGCGCGACAACGCCCTGCTCGTCGCCCGGACCATCCGGATGCGCCGGCCCGCGGTCGAGCGGCTGCTGGAGCGGGTACGGCTCAGCCCGTCCCGGCCCGCGCAGGAGGTCCGGCTGCTGTCCGGGGGCAACCAGCAGAAGGTCGTGCTGGCCAAATGGATGGCGGTCGCGCCGCGTGTCCTGCTGTTCGACGAGCCCACCCGTGGCGTCGACGTCGGTGCCAAGGCCGCCATCCACGAGCTGGTGCGCGAACTCGCCCGTGACGGGACGGCCGTCCTGATGATCTCCTCCGAGCTGCCCGAGGTCATCGGCATGAGCGACCGCATCGTGGTGCTGCGGGACGGCCGCATCGCCGGAGAGCTGCCCGCCGGCTCCACCGAGGGGGCCGTGATGCGCCTGGCGGCCGCCTCATGACCCAGCAGCTCAAGCTGCGGCGCGTCCCGGCCGAGGGTTCGCTCCTGCGGCGGCTGTCGGCCGACCGCCCCGCGCGTGCCGTCTACGTGGCGCTGGCCCTGCTCGTCGTGCTGGGTTGGCTGCTGTTCGCCCTGGACGGTGGCCGGTTCCTCAGCCAGGAGAACATCGTCGGCATCCAGCAGCGATCGGCGGCGCTGGGCATCGTCGCGATCGGTCAGACCCTGGTGATCCTGGCCGGGAGCCTGGATCTCTCGGTGGCCTACCTGATCAGCATGACCTCGCTGGTCGCGGCCGAGATCATGGGGGGCGCCGACGCGAACGTGCCGGCCGCCGTCGCCACGGTGCTGGCGGTGAGCGCGACGGCCGGACTGGTGAACGGCCTGATCGTCACGAGGCTCCGGGTGCACGCCTTCATCGCCACGCTCGGGGTCGCGCTGATCATCAGAGGGGTGCTGGACGATCGGTACGACGGTCCGGCGGGCAGTGTGCCCGAGTCCTTCCAGCATCTCGGGTACGACCGCATCGGGCCGGTGCCGGTGTCGGCGCTGCTGTGGGCCGCGGTGGCGGCGGCCGCGTGGCTCCTGCTCGGCCGGACGCGCCTCGGATACCGGATCTACGCGGTGGGCGGGGACGCCGAGGTCGCGCGGCTGTCGGGAGTTCGCACCGAGCGGGTCGTGGTCGCCGCCCACGTCCTCTGCTCGGTCTGCGCCGGGATCGCCGGGCTTCTGCTCGCCTCCCGGCTCGGAGCGGGCGCGCCGACGGTCGGGACCGACGGCGGATACGACCTGGAGTCGATCGCCGCGGTGGTGATCGGCGGGACAGCTCTGGCCGGAGGCCGCGGCGGGGTCGCGGGGACCGTCGGCGGGGTCCTGCTCCTGGCCGTCCTCGACAGCATCTTCAACCAGATGGAGGTCAACTCCTTCGCCAAGGACGTCGTGCGGGGCGTGGTCCTGGTGGCCGCGTTGGCTGTCTACGCCCGCAGGAGGCGGACCGCATGAGACGCGCGCTGCCGATCTTCGTGGTGCTGGCCGGACTGCTGGCGGCCATCGCGGTCGCCCACCCGTATTTCTTGGAGCCGCCCGCCCTCCTCGCCTTCGTCAAGAGGGCCGCACCGCTGGTGATCCTCGCTGCCGGGCAGTACTTCGTCGTCGTGTCCGGCGAGTTCGACCTGTCGGTCGGCTCGCTCGTCACCGCCGAGGTGGTGATCGCCGCGCGGCTCCTCGACGGCTCCGCGGAGGCGACCTGGCCCGTGCTGGCCCTGCTGATCGCTTTCGGGCTGCTCATCGGGCTGGTCAACGGGATCGTCACCACCCTGCTCCGGGTGCCGTCGTTCATCACGACACTCGGCATGCTGCTGATCCTGTCCGGGGCGATCTTCCTGTGGACGGGTGGCGCCCCCCGGGGCGCCCTGTCCCCGCAGTTCCGGGAGCTGGGCCGGGGGAGTCTCGGCCCGGTGCCCTGGTCGGTCCTGGTCCTCGTCGCGGTGGCGGCATGCGCGATCTGCGCGATGCGTGCCGGCTTCGGCCACACGCTGATCGCGGCCGGTGACAACGATCGTGCCGCGGCTCTGTCCGGCGTCCGCGTCGCCCGGGTGCGGACGGTGGCGTTCATGGTCTCCGGGCTGTCGGCGGCGGTCGCCGCGATCCTGCTGGGCGGCTTCGCCGGGGTGTCCGCGCAGGTCGGCCAGGGCCTGGAATTCCAGGCCATCACCGCTGTCGTGGTGGGCGGTGTGGTCCTCGGCGGCGGCCGCGGCTCCGTCGTCGCCGCGATGGCGGGCGCCTTCACCTTGGAGGCGTTGTTCACCCTGCTCAACCTGTACGGCATCTCCGGGGCGCTGGAGCCGGCCATACAGGGCGTGATCATCATCGCCGCGGTGGCGCTGGGAGGCGTGAGCATCCCGCGCAGAAGAGCCGTGGCGGCCTCGTGATGGAAGGAAGACCATGCGTTCATCTTCGCGGCGGCTCCTCGCCTCCGCCGCGCTGGCCGTGCTGACACTGCCGGCGGCCGCGTGCACCAGCGACAGACCCCCGCCCTCCGCCTCCGTCGCGCCGGCCGGGTCCAGCGGTCCGCGGGACAAGGGCACCGGAGCGCAGTCGAAGTTCTTCGTGCAGACCGACTACGACGCCCAGATGGCGATGCGCCGGGCGCAGCCGACCGGCTCGCCGGCCCGACCATGGGAGCAGAGCATCGACCCGCAGCTCGTCGACACCGCCACGTACAAGAAGGCCGCGCCGTACCACCTGTGCTTCTCCAACGCCGCGGTCGACAACCCCTGGCGGCAGGTCGGCTGGAAGACCATGCAGGCGGAGGCCGCCCTGCACAAGGAGATCACGCGCTTCACCGCGCTGGACGCCGAAGGCAAGGACGACAAGCAGATCTCCGACATCGCCGAGCTCCAGGGCAAGGGCTGCGACGTGCTGATCGTCTCGCCCAACACGACCGCGACGCTGACTCCCGCGGTGTCCGGGGCGTGCGCGAAGGTGCCCGTCATCGTGTTCGACCGTGGGGTCCGGACCGATTGCCCGGTCACCTTCATCAAGCCGATCGGCGGCTACGCCTTCGGCTCCGAGGCGGCCGAGTTCCTCATCGACAAGGTCCGGCCCGGCGGGAAGATCCTCGCGCTGCGCATCCTGCCCGGCGTGGACGTCCTGGAGACCCGGTGGTCGGCGGCGAAGGTCGCGTTCGACAAGAGCGATCTCGAGGTCGTCGGCGTGGAGTTCACCGACGGCGACGCCGCCAAGACCAAGAGCATCGTCAGCGACTACATCCAGCGGCACGGCGAGATCGACGGGGTCTGGATGGACTCGGGCGCCACCGCCGTCGCGGCCGTCGAGGCGTTCGAGGACGCGGGCCGGCCGGTACCGCCGATCAACGGCGAGGACCAGCAGGACTTCCTGAAGAAGTGGAGCGACGCGAAGCTGACCGCGATCGCCCCGACCTATCCGACGTACCAGTGGCGCACCCCCGTCATCGCGGCGCTCAAGATCCTCAAGGGCGAGCAGGTGCCCAAGGTCTGGAACCTTCCGCAACCGACGATCACCCAGGACAACCTCGCCACCTACCTCAAGCCCGGCATGCCGCCGCTGCACTACGCCCTGTGCGGCTGTGAGGATCTGCCCGGCTACCCCGGGACGTGGGGTGGCACGCCGTGATCGGCGTCAACACCTGGGTCTGGGTCTCGCCGCTCACCGACGAGTCCCTGGCCGCCCTCGCGCCGCGGATCGCGGCATGGGGATTCGACGTCGTGGAGCTGCCGGTCGAGCACCCCGGCGACTGGGACCCGGGCATGGCGGCGGCCCTCCTGGACGGGCTCGGACTCGGCGCGTCGGTCGTGCTCACGATGCCACCGGGACGCGAGCTCGTCGATGCCTCGCCCCGGCGCGTCCAGGAGACCCAGGACTACCTGCGGCACTGCGTGGACGTGGCGGTGACCGTCGGCGCGCCGGCGGTCAGCGGACCCGCCTACGCCTCCGTCGGCCGGGCCTGGCGGATGAGTCCGGACGAGCGGCGCGCGCTCTACGCCGAGCTGAGGGTGAGCCTCGAACCGGTCGTCGCCTACGCCGCCGAACGCGGGGTCCGGATCGCTGTCGAACCGCTCAACCGGTACGAGACCAGCCTCATCAACACCGTCGAGCAGGCACTCGAAGCCCTTCCGGAGGAATGCGGACTCGCCCTCGACACGTATCACATGAACATCGAGGAGAAGGACCCCCTCGGGGCCGTCCGGCTGGCGGGCGCCAGGATCGAGCACCTCCAGGTGTGCGGAACCGACCGCGGCGCCCCCGGCGGCGACCACTTCGACTGGCCGGGCCTCGCCGCGGCCCTCCGTGACGTGGGCTACCGCGGCCCGCTCGTGATCGAGTCCTTCACCGCCGACAACACGACCATCGCCACCGCCGCATCCGTCTGGCGTCCCCTCGCGCCGAGCCAGGACGCCCTCGCCACCGAAGGCCTCGCCTTCCTTCGCACCCTCACCACCTGACCGACCGATTCTCCCGGAGCCGAGACGGCTCACGCCTTCGCACCTCGACTCCCGACCGTTCACCGGTAACCCCCCAGGAGACCCTCCATGCGAAGATCACGCCTGCTCCCCGCCCTGGCCGCGGCCCTGTTAGGGCTGTTGTGGCTCGCGGTGCCGCCGGCGGCGCACGCGGCCGCTCCGCAGTTCAAGGTGCTGCTGTTCACCAAGACCGCGAGTGGCGCCTACCGGCACGACTCCATCGCCGCCGGTGTCGCGATGTTCCAGCAGATGGCGGCCGACAACAACTTCCAGCTCGACCACAGCGAGGACTCCGCCGTCTTCACCACGGCGACGCTGAACACCTACGACGCGGTGATCATGTTCCAGACCAGCGGCATGGTGTGGGACAACGACGCCCAGCGCCAGGCCGTCCAGGCCTATGTGCGCGGCGGTCACGGCGTCGTCGCCGTCCACAACGCCACCGACATGAACATCGAGGCGCAGTTCCCCTGGTGGGACCAGGTCGTCCTGGCCGGCGCGCACATGACCGCGCATTCGGCGACCCTGCCGGGCACCGCCAAGGTGGCCGACAAGGTGCACCCCTCCACGAAGGGGCTGCCGGACCGGTGGGCGCGTACGGAGGAGTGGTACAACTTCGACAAGAACTCGCGCGGCTCGGTGCACGTGCTGGTGACCGCGGACGAGACCACTTATGACGCGGGGCCGAACAAGATGGGCGCCGACCACCCGATCTCCTGGTGTCACAACCCGGAGGGCGGCCGCGTGTGGGCCACCGCGATGGGCCACCAGGCATCCTCCTACTCGGAGCCGCTGTTCAAGCAGCACCTGCTGGGCGCGGTGACGTGGGCAGCGGGCGCGGCGCCGGGCGACTGCGGCGGCACGGTCGCGGCCCGGTTCCAGAAGGTGACGCTCGACGGCGCGCCGGACCAGCCGATGGAGCTGGACGTGGCCGCCGACGGCAGGGTCTTCTTCGTCTCGCGGTCGGGCAAGGTGAACATGATCCCCGCCAACGGCGGGGGCACGCGCGTCATCGGCACGCTGCCGGTCTACGACGGCGGCGAGGACGGCGCCGTCGGGCTGGCTCTGGATCCCGGCTTCGCCACCAACGGCTGGATCTACGTCAACCACTCGCCGTCCAACGGCGGTGAGGTGAACCGGGTGTCGCGGTTCACCTTCAACGGAACCAGCCTCGACCTGGCGAGCGAGAAGAAGATCATCGAGGTTCCGGCGTACCGCAACGTCGACGAGCCCGGCCACACCGGCGGCTACCTGGCGTTCGGCCCGGGCGGCAACCTGTACATCGGGCCCGGCGACGACACCAACCCCAACGGCTCCAGCGGGTACGCGCCGATCGACGAACGGCCCGGCCGCGAGCACTACGACGCCCAGCGCTCCGCGGCCAACACCAACGACCTGCGCGGCAAGATCCTGCGCATCCACCCCGAAGCCGACGGCACCTACACGGTCCCGTCCGGCAACCTCTTCTCTCCCGGCACCGCCAAGACGCGTCCCGAGATCTACGCGATGGGCTTTCGCAACCCGTTCCGCTTCGCGGTCGACAAGGACACCGGCTGGATCTCGGTGGGTGACTACGGTCCCGACGCGGGCAGCGCGAACCCCAACCGCGGTCCTGAAGGCACCGTGGAGTGGAACCTGATCAAGCAGCCGGGCTTCTACGGCTGGCCGTACTGCGTCGGCGACAACATCCCGTTCAACGACTTCAACTTCGCCACCAACACCTCCGGCGCGAAGTTCACCTGCTCGGCGCCGGTCAACGACTCGCCCAACAACACCGGCCTGACCAGCCTGCCCGCCGCCAAGCCCGCCACGGTCTCGTACAACTACCACGCCTCCGCCGAGTTCCCGGAGATCGACTGCTGCGGCGGCGCGGCCCCGATGGGCGGCCCGTTCTACCACTACGACCGGGCGAGCGCCTCGGACCGCAAGTTCCCGGAGTACTTCGACAAGACCCCGTTCTTCTACGAGTGGAGCCGCAACTTCGTCAAGGAGTTCCGCCTCGACTCCTCCGGCAACCTCCTGAAGATCAATCCGTTCGTCGCCCAGCTCGCACCGCACGCGCCCATCGACATGAAGTTCGGCCCCGACGGCGCCCTGTACTACGCCGACTGGGGCAACGGCTTCGGCCACGACAACACCGACGACGGCGTCTACCGGGTCGACTACGTGGCCGGGAACCGCGCCCCCGTCGCCAGGGCGAGCGCCGACCCCGACTCGGGCAACGCGCCGCTGGCGGTGGCGTTGTCCTCGGCGGGCTCGTCCGACCCGGACGGCGACGCGATCACCTACGCGTGGGACTTCGGCGACGGCGCCACCTCCACCAGCGCCAACCCGTCCCACACCTACACCGCCAACGGCACCTACACCGTCAAACTGACCGTACGGGACTCCGGCGGGAAGACGGGCAGCACCACCCTGACCGTCAGCGTCGGCAATACCCGTCCCAAGGTCGTCTTCTCGGCTCCGCCCGACGGCGGGTTCATCGACTTCGGCGACCAGGTGGCCTACACGGTGAACGTCACCGACCCCGAGGACGGCGCCGTCGACTGCACCAAGGTCAACGTGATCACCGCGCTGGGCCATGACCAGCACGCCCATGACACCGGTCAGTACACCGGTTGCTCAGGGACGGTCGCCACCACCGCCTCCGGCCATGACGAGGCCTCCAATGTCTACTATGTCCTGTCCGCGGACTACACCGACAAGGGCGGCCTGAAGGGCAGCACCGGCATCACCCTGCAGCCCAAGCACAAGCAGGCGGAGCACTTCACCGGCTCGTCCGGGATCCGGATCGTCGATGAGCCCGGAGCCGAGGGCGGCAGGCGGATCGGCGACATCTCCAACAACGACTGGATCTCCTTCACCCCGGTCAACCTGTCCGGAATCGACACGGTGTCCTTCCGTGTCTCGGCGCCGTCCGGCACCGGGGCGTCCATCGAGCTGCACGCCGACTCGCCGACCGGGACACTCATCGCCTCCAGCCCCGTGCCGGCGACGGGGGGATGGAACACCTACGTGTCCCTGCCCGCGGTGCGGGTCAGCCGCCCCGGTGGCACCCACAACGTCTTCGTCGTCTTCAAGGCGCCGTCGGCGAACGCGTTCGACGTCGACTCCTTCACCTTCGCCGGTGAGGGCGTCGGGCAGGGCGGCGCCTCGGGCAGCACGAGCGCGCTGCGAGGCGCCGGGTCGAACCGGTGCCTGGACGTCAACGGCGCCTCGCAGCCCAACGGCGCGCAGGCGCAGATCTGGGACTGCAACGGCCAGTCCAACCAGCAGTGGACCACAACCAGCGCGGGTGAGCTGCGGGCGTCCGGCGGCAAGTGCCTGGACGTCAACGGCGCGGGTACGGCGGACGGCACAGCCGTGATCATCTGGGACTGCAACGGGCAGCCCAACCAGAGGTGGCGCACCAACGCCGACGGCACCATCACGGCGGTCGGGGCGAACAAGTGCCTGGACGTGGCAGGTGCCGGCACCGCCAACGGCACCAAGGTCCAGATCTGGACCTGCAACGGCCAGAACAACCAGAAGTGGAACCGCGTCTGACGCCGACGTGACACCCGGACCTGGAGCCGGCCCGCCCTCCGCGGACCGGCTCCAGCCCCCGGGCCGCGCCGCCGCCTCCGCCATGGGGCTGGGGTCCGCGTCCTCCGGCTCGGTGCGTGACCTCGTACGTGACCTCGTACGTGACCTCGTGCGTGACGAGGCGTCGTAGGCAGGCGTGGGCTTTCCTCGTCAGGGGGTATTCGACGTGGGGCCGAGGGGAACGGTGGCGTCATGGAGCTGTTTCCGGCGATGCCGCTGGCCGAGTGGCAGGACACCAAAGCGACGGTCCATCGGTTCTGCCAGGTGGTGGGCAAGGTCAGGCTCGCGTGCGGGGTCCGGCGCAACCACTGGTGGAACGCGCCGTTCCACCTCACCGGGCGGGGGCTCACCACCCGGCCGATGGGGCAGTCCGACGGCAACCCGATCTTCACGATCGACTTCGACTTCGTCGCCCACCGGCTGATCGTCACCACCCTGGACGGCCGGACGGTGTCGTTCGCCCTGTCCGGCCGGTCGGTGGCGTCGTTCTACCACGAGACCATGGGCGCGCTCGCGGCCCTGGACGTGCGGGTGGACCTGCCCGTGCCGCACCCGTTCGACCTGCCCGACGCCGACCGGCCGTTCGCCGACGACACCGAGCACGCCGCCTACGACCCCGCCATGGTCACCCGCTACTGGCAGGTCCTCAGCCAGGTGAACCTCGTGCTGGAGGAGTTCGCCGCGGGCTACTCGGGCAAGATCAGCCCGGTGCACCACTTCTGGCACACCTTCGACATCGCCTGCACCCGCTTCTCCGACCGGCTGATCGAGCAGCCGCCGGAGGCCGACCCCGTGACCCGGGAGGCGTACTCCCGTGAGGTGATCAGCTCCGGCTTCTGGTTCGGTGACGACGCCTTTCCCGAGGCCGCCTTCTACTCCTACACCGCTCCGGAACCCGCCGGCCTCGTCGAGGAGCCCCTGCGACCCGGCGCCGCGCGGTGGATCGAGCAGCGGGGCGGCCATCTGGCCGTGCTCCCGTACGCCGCCGCCCGCTCCGAGGCCGATCCACGCGCCGGCGTCCTCGACTTCTACGAGAGCGCGTACCAGGCCGGAGCACGACGGGCCGGCTGGGACATCGGCCGCCTGGCCTGCCCGGGCGGCGTCACCGACCCGCTGCTCGACGCCGGGACGTGACCCCGGTCCGGTGGGCCGGCCGGCCGGAGCCGGGCCGGTGGGCCGCGGCGCCGCCCGCCCGAGGGCCGGAGAACCGGCGTCACCGCAGCAGCGCGGCCATCCAGGTCTCGACCTCGTCCGACCGGCGGGGCAGGGCGCCTGACATGAGACGGGCGCCGTCCGCCGTGATCACCAGGTCGTCCTCGATGCGGACTCCGAGCCCCCGGAACTCCTCCGGCAGCGTGAGGTCGTCCGGCTGCAGGTACAGGCCCGGCTCGACGGTCAGGACCTGCCCCTCCTCCAGCACCCCGTCCAGGTACGTCTCGGCCCGCGCCCGCGCGCAGTCGTGGACGTCCAGGCCCAGCATGTGACCGCTGCTGCACAGCGTGTACCGCCGGTACAGGCCCGACTCCATGAGCGCGTCCACCGGGTCCTTCAGCAGCCCCCACTCCCGCAGGCCCTCGCAGACGACCCGCATCGCGGCCAGGTGGAAGTCGCGGAAGCGGGCCCCGGGCCGCAGCGCCGCGATCCCGGCCTCCTGCGCCTCGTACACCAGGTCGTACACCTGCCGCTGCACCGCGCCGAAGCGGCCCGACAGCGGCAGCGTCCGCGTGACGTCGGCCGTGTACAGCGAGTCCGTCTCGACGCCCGCGTCGAGCAGCAGCAGGTCGCCGTCGCGCAGCCGCCCGTCGTTGCGGATCCAGTGGAGCACGCAGGCGTGCGCGCCGGAGGCGACGATGCTCTCGTAGCCGACGGCGTTGCCCTCCAGCCGCGACCGCAGCCCGAACACGCCCTCCAGGTAGCGCTCCCCGCGCGGGTGCCCGAGCGCCGCCGGCAGGGCGCGCACCACGTCCTCGAAGCCGCGCGCCGTGGCGTCGACGGCCGACTGCAGCTCGCCGACCTCCCACTCGTCCTTGACCAGCCGCATCTCCGCCAGGAACGACTCCAGCTCCGCGTCGCCCTCGCCGGGCGGCACCAGCCCGTCCACCCGGGGGTCCACACCGCGCAGCACCCTGGCCGGCCCGCTGAGGACGAGGTCTCTCATGTGCGCGCACTCCACCTGGTACAGCAGCGCCGCCTCCGCCAGGTCCGGCCGCCGTCCCACCCAGAACTCGCCGTAGCGCCGGTCGCGGTAGAACTCCTCGCCCTCCTCGCGCGGCGAACGCGGCCGCACGTACAGGGTGGCCTCGCCGGACGGCTCGACGACGAGCACGTCGTCCGGCTCGCCGGCGCCCGTCAGATACGCGTACGCGCTGTGCGGGCGGAACCGGTGGTCGCTGTCGTTGCTGCGCGTCTTCAACGTCCCGGACGGCACGACCAGCCGCTCGCCGGGGAACCGGGCGGCCAGCGCGGCGCGGCGCTTGGCGGCCCAGGGCGCCACCGGCAGCGGCTCGACGTCGGCGCGCCGGGTGTCGGCCCACCCCGTCCGCATGAACGCCGCCAGCTCCTCTGTGACGGGCAGGTCGTGGCTTCCGGTGTTGAGCTGTTCGGTCATCGGCGCGGGTCCTGACGGCTGGTGCGGGCGGCCCCCGGCGGGGAGGGCCTCTGGTACGGCACGCAGCCTACGACAACCCTTGACGGTCTCCCCACCGGGTTGCTTGCCTGGTAAGACATCCCGTCCGGGCGATTGGCCGCCGCGAGCGACGGGTAACTTGAGAGCCGAGGTGGTGCAGATGCTCATCAGGACGATCCTGCGCAACAAGGGCAACAAGGTGACCACCGTGCCGCCTGATGCGACGGTGCGCGAGCTGCTGGCGGCGCTGGCCGAGTACAACATCGGAGCCGTGGTGGTCTCCTCCGACGGCGTGACGATCACCGGGATCGTGTCCGAACGGGACGTGGTGCGTCACCTGCACGACCTGGGCGCCGACATCCTGGAACGCCCCGTGTCCGCGATCATGACGTCGGAGGTGCGGACCGTCGGCCTGGGCGACAACGTCGACGAGCTGCGCAGGACGATGACGACCCACCGGTTCCGGCACGCGCCCGTCCTCGACGAGGGGCGGCTCGCGGGCATCGTGAGCATCGGCGACGTGGTCAAGAGCTCCATCGAGGAGCTGGAGACCGAGAAGGCGTCGCTGGTCGACTACCTTCACCGGTGACGGAGCTCCCGCCCGTTGACACGGGTGGGACGCTTGTCCGGTGATGTACGGACCTGATCACCCGGGCGACCATCCACGGGCGTCGAGCAGTCCGGTGGTCATCCTGCTGGTGTCGGGCCTGACCGGGTTGGTGGGGTTCGTCATCGGGTTCCTGGCGGGGTTCGGCGCGACGGGGACGGCGGCCGAGCCGGCGCCGCGCATGACGGTGCGGTTCGAGGAGCCGTCGGAGACGCCGCCCACGGCCGCCCCGGAGCCGCCCGGGCAGGCCCGGGAGACGCCCCGGGCGGGTGGCACTCCGGAGGCGGGCGCCATGAGTCCGGGGGCGGTCGGCGCGGGGCGCACGCTCGTCGTGGGCGTGGACATCCAGCCCGGCACGTACAGGACGGCGGGTCCCGCCGAGGGGCAGCCCATGTGTTACTGGGCGCGGCTGCGCAGCACCGTGGCGCAGCCCTCCGAGGTCATCGCGGCCGACATGCCGCGCGGCCCGGCCACCGTCGTGATCGCCCCGACGGACAAGGCCTTCCAGACCGGTGGCTGCGCCGACTGGACCCCCGCCTGACGTCGGTCTTCGAGCAAAGTGGTTGCGGCCTCCGGGGCGAGCCACGAGTCTTACTCGCCATGCGCAAGAATTCGATCTTCGTAACGGCCGCTCTGGCCGGTGCGCTCGCCACCACCGGCCTCACCGGTGGCATAGCTCAGGCCGCGACCGGCCAGACCCCCGGCCCGGCGGCCGTCAAGGCCACCCGCACCCAGAAGCCCACCCGGACGGCGACGCCGAAGCCCACCCGGACGGCGACTCCCAGGCCGAGCCGGACGGCGACGCCGAAGCCGACCGTGACCCGGACGGCGACCGCGACCCCGAAGCCGACCGCCACCTCCAAGGCGACGTCCCCGGCCGCCTCGCTGCCCGCGCCGGTGGCGTGCGCCGGCTGCTGGAAGCCCGCCGTCGAGACGAGCTGGCAGTGGCAGCTCTCCTCCCTGCCGGCCAAGCCCTTCCTCGACGTGCAGATGTACGACATCGACGGTTTCGAGGCCAAGAGCGGCGCCATCGTCAAGGAGCTCAAGGCCGACAAGCCGGGCCGGGGCGTGGTCTGCTACATCAGCGCCGGCTCGCGGGAGGACTGGCGTCCCGACGCCGCGAAGTTCCCCGCGTCCGTTCTCGGCAAGGAGGTCGACGGCTGGAAGGGCGAGCGCTGGCTCGACATCCGCCAGTACGACGGCCCGCTCGGCGACATCATGAAGGCCCGCCTGGACATGTGCAAGGCGGCCGGGTTCGACGCGGTCGAGCCCGACCTCGTCGACGGCTTCGAGAGCGACACCGGCTTCCCGCTCAAGGCCTCCGACCAGCTCGCCTACAACACCTGGTTCGCCAACGAGACGCACAAGCGCGGCATGTCGGTCGCGCTCAAGAACGACATCGAGCAGATCCCGCAGCTCCTGCCGTACTTCGACTTCGCGGTGAACGAGGAGTGCTGGTCCAACAGCGAGTGCACCACCGCCCAGAACGGCGGTGACCACGGCTACGACCAGTTCGTCAAGGCCGGCAAGGCCGTCTTCCAGGTCGAGTACGACCTGGCCACGAGCAAGTTCTGCGCCCGGTCGAACGCCCAGAACTTCAACTCCCTGCTCAAGGACCTGGACCTCACCGCCAAGCGCACCGCCTGCCGCGGCAGGTAGCGCTCCGGACCCGACCGGCCCTGGCTGCTCGACCCGGGCGTGGCCCGCGTAGGAGGATGCAGCCAGGCCACCTCGAGGAGGACGACATGCCGGTGCTGCGGAGTCTCATGGAGAGCGTGCGCGACGGGAGGATCGAGGTCGTCGACCTGACCGCGCCCCTGTCCGAGGACACGCCGATCCTCCGGTTGCCGGAGCCGTTCGGCAACACGATCCCGTTCCGGCTGGAGGAGATCAGCCGCTACGACGACCGCGGCCCGGCCTGGTACTGGAACGACATCCACACGGGCGAGCACTCCGGAACGCACTTCGACGCGCCGATCCACTGGGTGACCGCCCGCGACGGCCAGGACGTCTCCCAGGTGCCGCCGCGCAGCCTGCTCGCCCCGGCCGTCGTGCTGGACCTCTCCGCCGAGGCGGGCAAGGACGCCGACTTCCTGCTCCAGATCGGCCACGTCAAGGAGTGGGAGCGGGCCAACGGGCCGCTGCCCGACGGCGGCTGGCTGCTCTACCGCACCGGCTGGGACGCGCGGTCGGGCGAGCAGGGCGCGTTCCTCAACGCCGACGAGACCGGGCCGCACACGCCGGGCATCTCGGTGGAGTGCGCGCGCTGGCTCGCCGAGGAGACGCCCATCCTCGGGCTGGGCGTCGAGACCGTCGGCACGGACGCGGGCGCGGCCCACTCCTTCGAGCCGGCGTTCCCGTGCCACGCGTTCCTGCTGGGCGCCGGCAAGTACGGCCTGACCCAGCTCCGCAACCTCGACCGGCTGCCGGTCACCGGCGCCGTGGTGATCGCCCCGCCGCTGCCCATCGTCGGCGGCTCGGGCAGCCCGGTCCGCGTCCTCGCCCTCGTCGAGCACGAGGCGGGACAGGACGAGCGGCCGGGACAGGACGAGCGGGCGGGGCAGGCGGGGTGATCGTCGCCGAGGCGGTGGGGCGGACGCTCGCCTCGCTCGGCGCCGAGGCCGTCTTCGGCGTCGTCGGGAGCGGCAACTTCCACGTCACCAACGCCCTCGTGGAGCACGGCGCCCGCTTCGTCGCCGCGCGGCACGAGGGCGGCGCGGCGACGGCCGCCGACGCCTACGCCCGCACCAGCGGCAAGGTCGGGATCCTGTCGGTCCACCAGGGGCCGGGCCTGACCAACGCCATGACGGGCGTCGCCGAGGCCGCCAAGAGCCGCACCCCGCTGGTCGTGCTGGCGGGCGAGGCCACGGACGCCCGTTCCAACTTCCACATCGACCAGGACGCCCTGGTCCGGGCCGTCGGCGCCGTGCCGATGCGGGTCTCCTCCGGCACCGACGCCGTCGAGCAGACCGTCAACGCCTTCCGGACCGCCCGGGAGGACCGGCGCACCGTCCTGCTCAACCTGCCGCTCGGCGCGCAGACGGACGTCGTGCCGTGGCGGGGGCCGCTGGGGGAGTTCCTCGACCAGATCGTCTCCGCCGGGCGGGCCGCCGCGTCCGTCCCGCTCCTGCCGCACGCCGTGCCGGGCGCCGGTGACGTCGAGGAGCTGGCCGGGCTGCTCGCGGCGGCGCGGCGGCCGGTGTTCGTGGCCGGCCGCGGCGCCCGGCACGCCCGGCGCGAGCTGGAGGAGCTGGCCGGCCTCACCGGCGCGCTGCTGGCCACCTCCGCGGTCGCGCGCGGCCTGTTCCGCGGCAACCCCTGGGAGCTGGACGTGAGCGGCGGGTTCGCCACGCCGCTGGCCGCCGAGCTGATCCGCGACGCCGACCTCGTCGTCGGCTGGGGCTGCGCGCTGAACATGTGGACCACCCGCCACGGCACTCTCATCGGCCCGGACACGGTGCTCGTGCAGGTGGACCTCGACGACGCCGCCATCGGCCTGCACCGGCCCGTACGGCTCGGCCTGACCGGCGACACGGCCGCCACGGCCCGCGCCGTGATCGCCGCCGCCACCGTCTCCGGGAAAGTCGCCTTCTCCGGGGAAGGCACCTTGTCCGGGGAAGGCGACGACGAGAGGTACGGGTACCGTTCGCCGGAGCTGGCCCGGCGCATCGCCGCCCAGGGCCGCTGGCGCGACGTGCCGTACACCGACGAGGGCGGCGGCGGCCGGATCGACCCGCGCACGCTGACCATCGCCCTGGACGACCTGCTGCCCGCCGAGCGGACCGTGGCCGTCGACTCGGGCAACTTCATGGGCTACCCGTCGATGTTCCTGGATGTGCCCGACGAGCGGGCCTTCTGCTTCACGCAGGCGTTCCAGTCGGTCGGACTCGGGCTCGCCACCGCCATCGGGGCTGCCGTCGCCCGGCCCGACCGGCTGACCGTCGCCGCCCTCGGCGACGGCGGCGCGCTGATGAGCGCGGCCGAGCTGGAGACCGTCGTGCGGCTCGGGCTGCCCATGGTGGTCGTGGTGTACGACGACGAGGCGTACGGGGCGGAGGTGCACCACTTCGGGCCGCACGGCTACCCGCTCGACCTGGTGACCTTCCCGCCGGCCGACCTGGCGGCGATCGGCAGGGGGTACGGGTTCGAGGCCGTCACGGTGACCGGGCGGGCGGACCTGTCAGGCGTCGCACGATGGCTGGAGGGGGCCCGGGAGCGCCCTCTGCTGGTCCACGCCCGGGTGACCCGGGATCGGGCGTCGTGGTGGCTGGAGGAGGCGTTCAAGGGCCATTAGCGCGTCCGGCCGCCCTCAGCGCAGCTTCCTGAAGCCGCGGGCCTCCTCGGCCGCCTCCAGCACCGCGTCCAGCGGCAGGCCGGCGCTCGCGGCCACCGCCGCCGCGATCGCGCCCTCCACGAACGGCACGTCGGCCAGCACCGCCCGGCCCGGCTCCTCCACCAGGCGCGCCGTGAGCACCGAGCTGCCCAGGTCGGCGATCAGCACCAGACCGTCGCCCTGGTCGGCGGCGCGCATCGCCCGCTCCACCAGGTCCACGCTGGTGCCCAGGCCGCCGTCCTCGGTGCCGCCCGCCGCCGCCACGGGCGTCGGGGCCCCGGCGATGCCGCGTGCCAGCGCGGCCGTCTCCTCCGCCAGCCCGGCGCTGTGCGCGACCAGAACCAGCCCGACCATCACGCGCCCTCCCGTCTCGCCGCCACGGCGGCCAGCGCGCCCATGATCAGCGCCGACGACGCCGCGCCCGGGTCCTCGTGCCCGACGCTGCGCTCGCCGAGGTAGCTCGCCCGTCCCTTGCGTGCCGTCATCGGCACCGTCGCCCGCGCCCCCTCCGCCGCGGCGGCCGCCGCCCGCGCCAGCGCCTCCGGCGTCTCCACCGCGTCCCGTACGGCCTCCGACAGCGCGCGGGCCGCGGGACCCAGCGCGTCGATCATCGTCTTGTCGCCCTCGGCCGCCTTGCCCAGCCGCTCCACCGCCATGACGCCCGTCCCGAACGCCTCGGCGAACCCGGCCGGCGTCACCGGGTCCGCCAGGGCCTTGCCGATCTGCCGGAGCGCCGAGCCGTACAGGGGACCGGAGGCGCCGCCGACGCGGCGGATCAGCGTCGAGCCGGCCGTCATGAGCGCCTGCGCGGGCGAGTCGGGCGGCGACTCCTGCAGCGCCCGGAGGACCTCGGTGAAGCCGCGGTCGAGGTTGGTGCCGTGGTCGGCGTCGCCGATGGCGGCGTCCAGCTCGGTCAGCCGCTCCCGGTTCCGGGCGATCTCGCCGGCCGTCTCCTCCAGCCAGGCCACGAAGAACGCGGTGTCCAGCCCCGTGCCCGCCCCGGCGCTCATTCAGCGGCCCCAGCGCAGGGCCGGCGTCTCGACCGGGGCGTCCCACAGCCGCGTCAGCTCCTCGTCCAGCCGGCACACGGTGACCGAGAAGCCCTGCATGTCCAGGCTCGTCACGTAGTTGCCGACCAGCGACCGCGCCACCCGGGCCCCCTTGCCCCGCGCGTACGCCTCCACCTCCGCGAACACCACGTACAGCTCCAGCAGCGGCGTCCCGCCCATGCCGTTCACCATGACGAGCAGGTCGCCCTCCAGCGGCAGGTCACCGTGGACGGCGTCCATCGCCACGGCCGCCAGCTCCCTGGCCGGCGCGAGCGGCACCCGGCTGCGGCCCGGCTCGCCGTGGATGCCGATGCCGAGCTCGACCTCGTCCGCCGGCAGGTCGAACGTCGGCCTGCCGGCCGCGGGTGTCGTGCAGGAGGTGAGCGCGATGCCGAACGAGCGGCTGCGCCGCCCGACCTCCTCCGCCACGCGGGCCACGTCGGCCAGCGGCGCGCCCTCCTCGGCCAGCGCCCCGGCGATCTTCTCCACGAACAGCGTCGCGCCCGTCCCGCGCCGCCCGGCCGTGTAGAGCGAGTCCTGGACGGCCACGTCGTCCTCGACGAGCACGCCGGTGACCTCGATGTCCTCGCACAGCTCGGCGGCCATCTCGAAGTTCAGCACGTCGCCGGTGTAGTTCTTGACGATGTGGAGCACGCCCGCGCCGCCGTCGGCCGCCCGGGTCGCCTCGATGATCTGGTCGGGCACGGGGGAGGTGAACACCTCGCCCGGGCATGCCGCGTCGAGCATGCCGTACCCGACGAAACCGGCGTGCAGCGGCTCGTGCCCCGAACCGCCGCCGGAGACCAGCCCGACCTTGCCCGCGCGCGGGCCCTCGGCGCGGCAGACCACGTGGTCGCGCACGCGCAGTCCCGGGTGCGCCGCGGCCATCCCGGCCAGGGCGTCGTCGACCAGCGACCCGGCGGAGTTGATGAGCTTCTTCATGGTGTCGAGATGTGCCCGTTTTCACCCCCCGGCAAGCGTCGTGGGGTGGTGCGGAGCACACGGTCCGGCTGCCCATCACGGGGGAACCTAGGCTACCTTCGGCACATGGCTGAGATCGTGTACCCGCCGGTGATCGCCGCCGCGCGGACCCTCTTTCGCGTGCTCGACTACCGCTTCCACCTCGAAGGGACCGAGCACGTGCCGCGCACCGGGGGAGCGGTGCTGGTGAGCAACCACATCAGCTACCTCGACTTCATCTTCGCGGGGTTCGCCGCGGTGCCGTCCAGGCGGCTGGTGCGCTTCATGGCCAAGCAGGACGTGTTCGAGCACCGGATCTCGGGGCCACTGATGCGCGGCATGCACCACATCCCCGTCGACCGGGGCGCCGGGGCCGGCTCGTACGCGACCGCGCTGCGCAAGCTCAAGGCGGGCGAGGTGGTCGGCGTCTTCGCCGAGGCCACGATCAGCCGGTCGTTCACGGTCAAGGAGATCAAGAACGGGGCCATCCGCATGGCCCAGGCCACGAACGTGCCGCTCATCCCGGTGGCGCTGTGGGGCAGCCAGCGGCTGTGGACCAAGGGCCGGCCCAAGGCGCTGACGCAGCGGCACGTGCCCATCACGATCATCGTGGGGGAGCCGATGCACCCCAAGCGCGGGGAGGACGTCAACGCGCACACGACCGACCTGCACGGCCGGCTGACGGCCCTGGTGGACCGGGCGCAGCGCACATACCCGGAGATCCCGCAGGGCGTGTGGTGGCAGCCCGCTCATCTGGGCGGCACGGCGCCGACGCCGGAGGAGGCCGCCGCCATGGACGCCGCCGAGGCGGAGGCCCGCGCCAAGCAGGACCAGGACTAGCCGGCCGTACCGGGGGGCGCTAGATCGCGGCCTGGTAGCTGCTGGCGCGCATGCCCGCCAGCAGCCCCGCCGTCTGCTCCGGCGTGAAGCGGCGCACCGGGTCCGGGTGCAGCAGCCCCTCGATGAGCGGCCGCAGCACCCCGGCGCGGCGCGGCGGCGGGTAGCCGCCGCTGCGGGCCATGCCGAGCACCGTCGCCGCGTCCTGGCCCGGGTAGGGCGGCTGCCCCTCCACGGCGCTGTAGAGCGTGGCGCCGAACGACCACATGTCGGCCTCCTTGCTGGCCGGCCCGCCGTGCAGCCTCTCGGGCGCCATGAACGCCGGAGTGCCCCGCAGCCTGCGGGAGGTCGTCATCCGGATGTCACCCTCGGCCGTGGCGATGCCGAAGTCGGTCAGCACCACGCGGTCGCCCGTCAGCATGACGTTGGCCGGCTTCACGTCGCGGTGCAGCACCCCGGCCTGGTGGGCGGTGCGTAACGCGGCGAGCAGGTGCTGCCCGATCGCGGCCACGGACTGGGC
The DNA here is from genome assembly GCF_031570565.1 of Nonomuraea sp. 3-1Str. NCBI lineage: Bacteria > Bacillati > Actinomycetota > Actinomycetes > Streptosporangiales > Streptosporangiaceae > Nonomuraea > Nonomuraea sp. 3-1Str. The sequence goes on along the minus strand of NZ_JALHBK010000015.1, from coordinate 159,608 downwards.
GGGCAGCGTGCCCACCTGTGAGAGCAGCTGGTGGAGGGAGAGCCCGTCGAGGTACTCCATGACGATCCAGAGCTTGCCGCCCTCTTCGATGAGGTCGTGCACCGTGATGATGTTCGGGTGCGTGAGGCGGGCGGCCATCCTGGCCTCCCGGAGGACACGACGGCGCACCATCTCGGCCTCGCCGGTCAGCGTCAGCTCCTTGAGCGCGACCTCACGATGGAGTAGCTGGTCGAATGCCCGCCAGACGACTCCCATACCGCCACGACCGGCCTCCTCGGTCAGGAGGTACCGTCCGCCGATCTCCCGCATGCCATCCCCTCGTTGCCCGAGGTAATCATGTCATCTCACCACAGGTCATAGTGTGCCGAAAGCTAGGCGGATGTGCGGTGAACTGAATGATCGCTGGTCAGCGGCATGGAAAATGGTTCACGCGCGACACGCCACACGAGCCCGACGCCGGCCAGGCAGACGCCCGCGGACCCCAGGAACACCGCAGGCAGCCCCGCGATCTCCCCCAGGAGCCCGCCGAGCGCGGCCCCCACGGGCATCCCGCCCATCCCGACCAACCGGTACGCCGAGTTGACGCGGCCGAGCAGGGCGGCCGGGATGAGCCGCTGCCGGGTGGACACCACGAGCACGTTCGCGGCGCCGCCGGTGACGCCCCACACGACGGCGACCGGGTACAGCAGCCACCCGACGGGCACCAGCACGGGCACCAGGTACAGCAGGGCGGACACCAGCCACACGGTCAGCAGGGTCCGGCCCTCGCCCAGCAGCCGGGTCAGCCGCTCGGCCACCAGCGACCCGGCCACGGACCCGGCGGCCAGCGCGGTCATCATGAGGCCGTAGCCCTGCGGGGTCAGCCCCACCCGCGACCCTTCGCCGACGAGCCACAGCACAAGGACGCCGAAGTAGGCGGCGCTGGCGGTGTTCATCAGGCCGGCGGAGACGGCCAGGGTCCGCAGGAAGCGGTGCCCCCAGAGGTAGCGCAGGGCCTCCGCGATGTCCCGCCCCACACCGCCCTGGCGCCGCGCCTCCCCGGGAGTGCCGGAGGCGGCGGCGACCGGGGAGTAGCGGCCGCGCATGCCCAGCAGCAGCAGTCCCGCCGCGCCGTACAGCGCCGCCGGGGCGCCGAAGACGGCCGCCGGTACGAGCGTCACCAGGAGGCCGGCCAGCGGCGCGCCCAGGAAGTCGTTGCCGATCATCTGCGCGCTCACCACGCGGCCGTTGGCGGCCGTGAGCCGGTCCTGGGGCACCGTCATCGGCAGGATCGTCTGGGCGGAGGTGTCCGCGAAGACCTCCGACACCCCGGCGACCAGCAGAAGCCCCAGCATGAGCCACAGGTTCAGCAGGCCGGACACGGCCAGCGCCCCGCCCGCCGCCAGCACCGCGGCGCGGGCGCCGTTGGCGAGCACCATGACGCGCCGCCGGTCCGTACGGTCGGCGATCGCCCCGGCGTGCAGCGCGAACAGCAACCAGGGCAGCGTGACGGCGGCCCCGACGAGCGAGACCTGCGTCGGCGACCGGGTCAGCGAGACCGCCAGCAGCGGCGCCCCGACCTTCAGCACGCCGTCCGCCAGGTTGGACGACGCCGTCGAGGACCACAGGAACGTGAACGCGCGCCCGAGACGCGGCATGGGGGCCTCCGCTAGTGTGTAAGGGAAAGTGTGCATAGGTTTCTTTGCAAAGATAGGTGTGCACAGCTGTGCAAAGCAAGAGCTTTTCCGCGCGGACCCTCGACGCCAAGGCGCTGAAGTCGTTCGCCCATCCACTGCGCCTGCGCCTGTACGAGCTGCTCGACGAGCACGGCCCCTCCACCGCCACCCGCCTGGCCGCGCTCCTCGGGCTGAACACCGGCGCCACCAGCTACCACCTCAGGGAGCTGGCCCGGCACGGCATGATCGAGACGGTCCCGGAGCTGGGGAAGGGCAAGGAGAAGTACTGGCGGATCGTGCCGGGCGGCTTCTCGTACGGCACTTCGCCCGAGGACGACCCGGAGACGGCGAGCGCGCTCGAGTTCCTGCTGGACGACCTCATCCGGCAGCGCGGCGAGGAGCTGACGCGCTGGCGCGACGAGGAGGCGACGACCCCCGAGGAATGGGTGCAGGCCGGCGGCCTGGCCCGCCGATCGCTCCGGCTGACGCGGGAGGAGACGGTGGAGATGCGCGACGAGGTCATGGAGGTCCTGGATCGGTACCGCGTCATGGCGGACCGGCGGCTGGCGGGCTCCCCAGGTGAGCCGGACCCGTCGCTGGAGCATGTGGTGGTGCACTTCGACGTGCTCCCGGTGGGAGTGGGCCACGCTTCCGGCGACGCGGACGCGCCGGGCGATGGTGCGAAGGGGCCGTGACGGTCCGGTGGCCGCCGGAATGCTTGATCGACTTTGTGGGGGCGGCCCTCTAGGGTGGTGCGTTCGGTCCCCCACCCCCCAGGACGTGCCGCATGCCCCGTCGTCACCTGTTGAGCACTCCCGCCCTGCTGGTCGCGGGCGGGTACCTGGTCGCGCTGGCGGTCGCCGCCGTGATCGCGTTGACCGCCGGTGACCTCGGCGTGTTGTCGCGGGTCACGCTGTCCGTGGAGGCGGGGGAGGACGTCGCGGCGACGTGGCCGAACGTGCTCGCCCTGGTGCCGGCCGGCATGGCGGTGGCCTGGGCGCTGTGGCAGGGCCTGCGCGGGCCGCTGGCCGGTCCACCGCCCGAGCTGGACCGGGACACGCGATGGCTGCGGGTGGCGCTGTACGCCGCGGCGGCCTCCTGGCTGCTCTTCCCGCTCATGGCGTCCTGGCCCTGGTGGGCGGCGGTGCTCGACACCGTGGTGATGTCGGTGCTCGTGCTGCGGTTCCACCCGGTGCTGGCACGCGACCTGGCGCATGCCGATCGCGTGCGGGCCGTGGGCGTGGTGGGGTACGGGGGTGCCGCCGCCGCCGCGCTCCTTGTGGTCCTGGACGTTCCCGTGCCGGGCCTGCTGCCCGTGATCTGCGGCCTGGCCGCTCTGATCTGGACCGTGCTGGTCCTGCGGGCACAGCGGCGGGACGGCCGCTGGCAGCCCGCCACCGTCCGGTACGGCATCGTCTCTGTGGTCCTGGCGCTGGCTGCCCCACTGATCGGCCTGCTGCCCTTCGGCCCGGCCACCCTCTTGGACGCCGCCGCGGTGATCGGCGGCGCCCTGGGGATGGTCTGGCTGGCCCGCTCCGCCCACGACCTCGCCGACCCACGCCACCAGCCGGCCCCGCACCCGTCCACCGCGATGTGACGGCGAGGGCCGCGGGCCGGAACGCTTAGCGTGGCCGTCTCATCACACTGGGTATGGGTAACGTAAAGTGTTTGCTAAAGTACGGTGAGTGTCCGAGTCCTCTCCGTAGGAGCCCGCGTGCCCGACGCCCCCGCCGTTCTCGACCCGGACCTGGACCTCGCGCTCCGGCTCGACCTCGACGTCGTCCAGTCCGGTGACGTCGCGGCCGCCGTCAGGGCTCAGGAGTGTGCGCTGCCCGAGCCGATGGTCGCCGATCCGTACGCGCACCTCTTCGTCGACGAAACCGTCAAGAGGAGGACCCGGGCGCTCGACCTGATCGGCATGACGCGGGGCGCCGTGGCCATCCGGGGGCGGCTGGGCGACGAGGTGATGGCCGGGGCCGTGGCGCGCGGGGTGCGGCAGGTGGTCGTGCTCGGCGCCGGGTGCGACACCCGTGCGTGGCGCTGCGGCCTGCCCGCCGACCTCGTGCTGTTCGAGGTGGACGGCGATCCCCGGCGGCAGCGCGCCAAGGTGCGCATGCTGGCCGCCGCGGGCGCCCGCGCGCACCGCCATCACCGGCTGGTCACCGCCGACCTGTCCCGGCCGTGGTGCGGCCACCTGCTGGAGGCCGGGTTCGACCCCGGGGCGGCCACCCTCTGGCTGGCCGAGGGGCTGACCTACTTCTTCGGCGACACGGCTCTCGAGCGGCTGGCCTCCGACGTCTCGGCCCTGTCGGTGCCGGGCTCCGTGCTGGTGGCCGACGTGACGGGGCCCGGCTACTACACCGCCGGTTACGGCGACCGGTTCGTCGCCTACATGCGGACCCTCGGCGCGTTCAACGGGCCCGTCGATCCGTACCGCTGGCTGAGCCCGCACGGGTGGCACGTCGACACCTACGACAGCGGGATGCTCGCGAGCGGTCTGTGCCCGTGGCTGCCCGGCCCCGTGCCGGACCGGTTGCTGCGCTCCCAGTACGGCTTCCTGTACGTGCACGCGCGGCTGGATTCCTAGCCCGGGGGCCGGACCGGCGGGGGGCTCCGGCGTCACGTCTTCCCCGGCGACCGCGCTCCCCGACACGCCTGTCCTGGTGCGACGTCCCTGGTCAGCGGTGTTCGTAGGGTGCTGGTATGGGGTTCTTCGTCGTCACGTTCCTGGGCCTGGTGGTCGGCGCGCTGGTTCACACGCTGCTCGACCGGGCCCCCGGGCGGCGCACCCGGCCCCGCGTGATCGAGCTGTGGCTGCTGTGGTTCGTGGCCGGCGGCGGTGTGCTGTCCATGATCGGCGGGCTCGGGCACATCGGTCCCTACGCGCCGCAGGTCGCCGCCAGCATCGGGTGGGCGCACAGCCCCTTCCAGTGGGAGGTGGGGTGGGCCGACATCGCCGTCGGGCTCATCGGGTTCCTGAGCATCTGGAACCGGGGGTCGTTCATGACCGCCGCCGTGATCGCCATGGCCGTCCTCTACTGGGGTGACGCCATCGGCCACGTCATGCAGTGGGCCGCCCACGGCAACACGGCGCCGAACAATGTCTGGACCATCCCGACGGACACGCTGCAGCCGCTGATCAGCGTCGCCCTGCTGATCCTGTACCGGCGCTCAGGCCGGGCGGCCGCCGTTCAGTGACGCGCGCAGGCACTCGGCGGTCAGCGAGTTCCGGGCCTCCAGCAGCCCGAGCGGCGTCCCCTCGAACATGACCTCCCCGCCGGCGCTGCCCCCGCGCGGGCCCAGGTCGATGAGCCAGTCGGCCTTCTTCACGACGTCGAGGTTGTGCTCGATGACGATGACGGTGTTGCCGGTGTCCACGAGGTGGTCGATGACGGCCATGAGGCTGTCGATGTCTGACATGTGCAGGCCGGTGGTCGGCTCGTCCATGACGTAGACGGTGCCCTTCTTGCCCAGCTCCGTGGCCAGCTTGATGCGCTGGCACTCGCCGCCCGACAGCGTGTTGAGCGGCTGGCCGAGCTGGAGGTAGCCGAGCCCGACGTCCACGATCGACCGGAGCGTCTCGGCGATCCTCGGCTCCCGGAAGAAGTCGGCCGCCTCGGCCGCGCTGAGCGCCAGCACCTCGCTGATGTCGCGTCCGCGCAGCTTGTGGCGCAGGACCTCCTCGGTGAACCGCTTGCCGGAGCACACCTCGCACAGGGTGATCATGGGGTCCATGAACGCCAGGTCGGTGTAGATGACGCCCTCGCCCTGGCAGGCCGGGCAGGCGCCGGAGGAGTTGAAGCTGAACAGGGAGGCGCTGACCCGGTTGGCCTTGGCGAACAGCCGCCGGATCTCGTCCATGATGCCGGTGTAGGTCGCCGGGTTGGAGCGCCGGTTGGTGGTCACGGCCGACTGGTCGATCATGACCGCCGAGGGGTGCTGATCACGGAAGACCTTGTGGATCAGCGTGCTCTTGCCGGAGCCCGCGACGCCGGTGACGACGGTGAGCACGCCGGTGGGGATCTCGACGGTGATGTTCTTGAGGTTGTGCAGCGAGGCGTTCTTCACGGCCAGGCGCCCGCTGGGCCGGCGGAACTCCTCCTTGATCGGGAGGTGCTTGCGCATGCAGGCGCCGGTGAGCGTGTCGGCCCGGTGGAGTCCCTCGATGTCGCCCTGGTAGACGATCTCGCCGCCGTGGCGGCCCGCCTTGGGGCCGAGGTCGATGACGTGGTCGGCGATCTCGATGACGTCGCGGTCGTGCTCGACCACCAGCACGGTGTTGCCCTTGTCGCGGAGCTGCCGCATGAGGGTGGTGAGCTTGTTGACGTCGTGCGGGTGCAGGCCGATCGTCGGCTCGTCGAAGATGTAGGCGACCTCGACCAGGGAGCTGTTGAGGTGGCGGATCATCTTGATCCGCTGGGACTCGCCGCCCGACAGGGTGGAGGTCTCGCGGCTGAGGGTGAGGTAGTCGAGCCCGAGGTCCACCATGTGGCCGAGCCGTTCGAGCAGGTTGTCGCGCAGCGTCGTCACCCGGGTGGAGCTGATCTCCCTGACGGCCTCCATCAGGTCGCCGATCTCCAGCGCGGAGAACTCGGCGATGTTGCGGCCGTTGATCCGGCAGCTCAGCACCTCCTTGTTGAGCCGCCGGCCGTCGCAGGTGCGGCAGGGCGACACCGACACCACGCGTTCGAGCGCGGCGCGGTTCTTGGCGCTCATCTCCTCGGGGCTCTTGCGGATGTAGAGCCGGTCGAACTTGGGGACGAGGCCCTCGTACTTGGAATTGATCTGCCCGCCCTGCCATTCGAGCGGGACGGACCCCTCGGCGCCGTGGAGCAGGGCGTCCCATTCTTTGTCGGTGTAGTCGCGGAGTTTCTTGTCGACGTCGAAGAGGCCGGAATTGGCGTACAGCTTCCAGAACCAGCCGCCGACCGCGAACGCCGGATGGTCGATGGCGCCCTCGCCGAGCGAGCGGGACCTGTCGAGGAGCTTGTCGAGGTCGAGCTGTACGCGCCTGCCCAGCCCCTCGCAGTCCATGCACATGCCGGCGGGGTCGTTGAAGGAGAAGGAGTTGGAGTAGCCCACGTAGGGCTCGCCCGCGCGGGAGAACAGCAGCCGGAGCAGCGCGTACAGGTCGGTGATGGTGCCGACCGTGGAGCGGGAGTTCCCGCCGATCCGCTTCTGGTTGATGATGATCGCGGTGGACAGGCCCTCGATGGTGTCCGCGTCCGGCTGCCCGTACTTGGGCAGCCGGTTGCGGACGAACGCGGTGAACGTCTCGTTGAGCTGACGCTGGGATTCGGCCGCGATGGTGTCGAACACCAGCGACGATTTTCCCGAACCGGACACGCCGGTGAAAACGGTTATCTCATGTTTGGGCACCTCGACCGAGATGTCCTTGAGGTTGTTCTCCCGCGCCCCGTGAATGGTGATGTACTTCGGCTGCATATAGGTCCCCGCCTCCGGTGAAATGGCCTCCTGTTCACGCTAGAGGAGAACCCGGTCACATCCTGACCGCATATTTCAGCGCGGCCGTAACCAGGCGGGCAGCTCGGTGAGCCGGGCGGTCTGCGATCCCTTCCGTCCCCAGCGCAGGTCCTCGAACGGCACGGCGAGCCGCGCGCCGGGGAAGTCCTCCCGCAGGACGCTGATCATGACCCGAGACTCCAGCTGCGCGAGCTGCTCGCCGATGCAGTAGTGGGCGCCGTCGCCGAACGTCAGCCGCCGGCTCGCCGGGTCCGCCCGGTCGGCGTTGATGCCCTCGATGTCGATCAGGACCGGCGCGCCCGGAGGCAGCAGCGTCCCGCCGAGCACCACCTCCTGCGCGGCGAAGCGCCACAGCGTGTACGGCACGGGCGGGTGCTCGCGCAGCATCTCCTCCACGAAGGTCCCCGGGTCGGCGTCGGGCGCGAGGTGCCCGGCCAGGGTCTCGGCGAGCAGGAACCCGAGGAAGGACCCGGTCGTGTCGTGCCCCGCGAAGATCAACCCCATGATCATGTAGATGAGCTTGTCGGGCGGCACCTCGCCGAACTCGGCCACGGCCCGCTCGTACAGGACCCTGGTCATCGTGTCGGCCGTGCCCTCGATCGCCGAGCCGACCGCCTGGGACAGCAGATCCTCCAGGGCCGAGGTGTCGTACTCGGCGTCGCTCGCGGTGCCCAGCGCGAGCGCCTTCATCGCGCCGACGGCCTTCCTGGCCATGGCCGGGTCGGTCACCGGCACGCCCAGCAGGTCTGAGATGACCAGCAGGGGGAAGTTGTAGGCGAACCCGTCGATCAGCTCGGCCGGCGTACCCGAGGCGTCGGAGGCGTCGGCCAGGTCGGTGAACAGGTTGCGGGCGATCGTCGTGACGCGGTCCGCCGAGGCGGCCAGCCGGCGCGGGTTGAAGGCGGGGGCGTGCACGCGGCGCAGCCGCCGGTGGTCCTCGCCGTCCACCGCGATCAGGGTGAACGGCCGGTACTCGGGGGCGGGGCTGTCGAGCCCGTCCTCGATCCCGTGCCACGCCTCCGGCGCCAGCCCCGGATCCTTGACGAACCGGGGGTCGGCCAGCACCGACTTGGCCAGCGTGTAGTCCGTGACCACCCACACCGGGCCGCCCGCGGGCGCCTGCGCCCGCACCAGCGGGCCGCCGGCCCGCAGCTGGTCGTGCACCTGCGGCTTCTCGCGCATCGACTGCATCGGGCACTCGAACGGATTGACCTCGACCACGGGCTCGGCGCTCACGACAGCACCGAGAACCCGGCGCCGTGCGGGTCGAGCAGGTCGGCCCGGCGTCCCAGCGGCGTGTCGGTGGGCGGGTTCTCCACGGAGCCGCCCAGCTCGACGGCCCGCCGCGCCGTCTCGTCGCAGTCGGCGACGCCGAACGTGACCGCCCAGTACGGCCGGACCGCCCCATTCTCGCCCAGCTTCCGCACGCCGCCCACGGTCCTGCCCTCCACCTGCCAGACCGTGCCGCCCGCGCCGGGGGCGGTGGTCAGGCCGAGCGTGTCGCGGTAGAACGACGCGGCGCCCTCCGCGTCCGTGGTGACCAGCTCCACCCAGCGCACCGAGCCGGGCCGCCCCATCACGTCGGCCCCCTGCATCGCCATCGGCTCCCACACGGCGAACGCGGCGCCCGCCGGGTCGGCGTAGACGGCCATCCGGCCCAGTCCCATGACCTCCATCGGCGTCATGATGGTCTCCCCGGCGGCCTTCGGCACCCGCTCGTCCAGCGCCTCGGCGTCGTCGGTGGTGAAGTAGACGGTCCAGATGGCCGGCATGCCCTGCTGCTGGTCGGGGCCGTAGGGGCGGTGGTACGGGGTGTCGATCTGGTGGTAGGCCACCGCCGCGACCAGCTTGCCGTCGTGGTGGAAGGTCGTGTAGCCGCCCGCCTCGGGCTCGCTGATCTCGGTCGCCGTCCAGCCCAGCAGCCCGGTGTAGAAGGCCACCGAGGCCGCCACGTCCGGCGAGCCCAGGTCGAACCAGGACGGCGAGCCGGGAGCGTATGTGGTCACAATGATTCCCTTTCACTGATGGCGGCGGCGCTGGCGTCCCAGAGCCGCGCGGCGAGGTCGGCGCCGGCCGTCGGGCCCTTCACCGGGTGCGGCCGGCGGTCCATGTAGTAGCCGCCGGGCGCGATCCCGTCGGCGGGGGCCGTGGCCAGCCACAGCAGCGTGTCCGCGGCCCGGTCGGGCGTGCGCAGCAGCGGGTTGAAGCGGAAGTACCAGGACGCGATCGTGCCCCGGCCGATGAGCGTGCGGACCTCGCCGGGATGGAAGCTGACCGCGAGCACGTCGGGCCAGCGCCTGGCGGCCTCCGCGGCGAACAGGATGCCGGCCTGCTTGGACGCGCCGTACGCCCGGCCCGCGCCGTAGCGGCCGCGCTCGGCGTTGAGGTCGTCCGGGTCGAGCCGGCCGGTGGTGTACGCGTCGGAGGAGGTGACGATCAGCCGCCCGCCGGCCAGCCGGTCGCGCAGCAGGTGCGCCAGCAGGAAGCCGGACAGGTGGTTGACCTGGATCGTGCTCTCGAAGCCGTCGGCGGTGAGCGTGCGCGTCCGGAACATGCCGCCCGCGTTGCTCGCCAGCACGTCGATGCGCTCGTAACGGCCGCGCAGGTCCTCGCCGGCCGCGCGGACGTCGTCGAGCCGGGCGAAGTCGGCCCCCAGCCCGTACGGCCGGACCCGGCCGACCTCGGTCAGCTCGCTGACGACGGACCTGAGCCTGACCGGGTCCCGCCCGACGGCGACCACGTGGGCCCCGCGCCGGGCGAAGCCGACGGCGGCGGCGCGCCCGATCCCCGAGGTGGCGCCGGTGACCACCACCGTGCGGCCGGCCAGCTCCCGGGCCGTCACGCCCGTCCCAGCTCGCCGACGAACTCCACGAGCTCCTTGGGGGTGGTGATGTCCCCGAGCTCGCTGTCCGGCAGCTTGCGCCCGCACGCGCGCTCCACGTGGTGGACGATCTCCAGGAGCGCCAGCGAGTCGTAGCCGAGATCCTCGAAGGTCCTGGTCTCGAACCCGTCGACCAGCTCGATCGTGTCGTCGTCGCCCGCGACCTGCCGCATGATCTGCTTCAGCTCGCCGAGACTGAACTGGGTCATCTTCCCGCCTCTTCGTCGTCGGCTGTTTCCGGGGGGCGGCGGTCCGCCCGCGATCAGCTTGGCGACGCTCCGTGCAGTCGCGCTGGAACGGCGATGGACTATCGCTTGTCAGGCGCCCCTCCAGCCGCGGACGGGATCGTGAGGCCGCACGACCGACTCGCGGAGGGCAGGCCGAGATGAACGCGGTGAACGCTGTGAACGCACAGCAGAACGAGGCTCAGTACGTCGAGGCGCAGCACTTCTACGCGCGCCAGATGCAGCTCCTGGACGCGGGATCGACCGACGAGTGGGCCGCCACGTTCACCGAGGACGGCGTCTTCGAGGTCGGCGGCACCGCGGTCCACGGCTCCGGGGAGATCGCCAAGGCGGCCCGCAAGGTCGCGGACGAGTTCGCCGCGGCGAAGATCGTCCGCCGGCACTGGATCGGGATGCTGACCGTGACCCCCGACGGGGAGGGACTGACGGCCCGCAGCTACGCCCTGGTGCTGGAGATCCCCGACGGCGGCGACGTCGTGGTGAGGCGCAGCACCGTGTGCACCGACCGGCTGGTCCGGTCGGACGGCGGCTGGCGGGTCAGGCACCGCCGGGTCAGCCGGGACGGGCTGGACCCCGCATGAGCGGCGCCCCGCCCACCTACGCGATCCGGTCCCGGCCCAACGGGCGGCTGACGGCCCGCATCGCCCGGTCCATGCTGGCCGGCGACGGGCTGGAGACGTTCTGGTCCTGGTACACCGAGCGGGCCGCGCGCAGCACCCACCGCGTCACGCGCGTCCCCCTGGACGAGCTGGCCGGATGGACCCGCGACCCGGAGACGGGCGACCTCGGCCACGACAGCGGCAAGTTCTACAGCGTCACCGGCATCGACGTGCACATCCCGGGCGCCCCGGTGCCGCGCTGGAGCCAGCCCATCATCGTCCAGCCCGAGGTCGGCATCCTGGGCATCCTGGTCAAGGAGTTCGACGGGGTGCTGCACTGCCTGATGCAGGCCAAGTTCGAGCCGGGCAACGCCAACGGGCTGCAACTGTCGCCCACGGTCCAGGCCACGAAGAGCAACTTCCAGCGGGTGCACCGCGGCAAGGCGGTGCCGTACCTGGAATTCTTCCGCGACAGCGCGCGGCACGGGGTGCTCGCCGACGTGCTCCAGTCGGAGCAGGGCGCGTGGTTCTACCAGAAGCGCAACCGCAACATGATCGTCGAGGTGGACGGCGACGTCCCGGTGGGCGAGAACTTCATCTGGCTCACCCTGGGGCAGCTCCACCGGCTCCTGAGCGTGGAGAACCTGGTCAACATGGACACCCGCACGGTGCTGTCCTGCCTGCCGTTCACCAGCCAGGACAGCCATCCCCTGATCGTCGTCCCGGAGGACGACTTCCACCAGGCGCTGGTCCGCTCGTGCAGCGCCGTGGAGGGCAGCCTGCACTCGATGCCGGAGATCCTGAGCTGGATCACCGGCATCAGGGCGCAGTCGGAGGTGGTCACCCGGGTCACGCACCTGACGCGCGTGCCCCGATGGCACCGGGCGGACGGGGTCATCGCGCACGAGAGCGGCCTGTTCTTCCGGGTGATCGGCGTGGACGTGGCCGGCGGCTCGCGGGAGGTCGCCTCGTGGAGCCAGCCGATGATCGAGCCGTCGGGCAACGGCATCGTGGCGTTCGTCGTCCGCCGGATCGACGGGGTGCTGCACGTCCTCGTGCACGCCCGCGTCGAGCCCGGCTACGTCAACGTGATGGAGCTGGCGCCCACCGTGCAGAGCACCCCGGGCAACCTGGGGGCGCTGCCGCCCGAGGCCCGCCCCCGGTTCCTGGACGTCGTGCTGAACGCCCCGCCCGAGCTGGTGAGGTACTCGGTGGCGCTGTCGGAGGAGGGCGGCCGCTTCTACAACGCCGTCAACACGTACGTCGTGGTCGAGGCGGACGTGGACGTGGTGGACGGTGCCGACTACCGCTGGATGACCCTGCACCAGCTCGCCGAGCTGCTCCGGCACAGCAACTACCTCAACGTGCAGGCGCGCAGCCTGGTGGCCTGCCTGCACAGCCTCTCCTCGCCGTCCGTCGCCGCCCAGGTCCGAAGGTGAGATGCCGATGCGTGTCCTGTTCACCACGTTCGCCGCGCCGTCCCACTTCTACGCCCAGGTCACCGTGGCCTCGGCGCTGCGCACCGCCGGCCACGAGGTCGTCGTCGCCAGCCAGCCGGACCTGGCCGACACCATCGCGGCCGCGGGCCTGCCCGCGGTCTCCGTCGGCCCGTGGCTGGAGCTGGAGCCGGAGACGCAGAAGGCCACCTCCAGCTTCTCCGACGACCGCAACCTCGGCGGGCTGGCCATGAGCAACTCCCGCCACGACCCGTTCCCCTGGGAGCACGCCATCGGCATGTTCAGCGCGATGACGGCGTTCGTGTTCCAGAACGTGTGCGCCGAGCCCATGGTGGACGACCTCGTGGCGCTGGCCCGTGACTGGCGGCCGGACCTGGTGATCTGGGACCCGCTGACGCTGGCGGGGCCCGTGGCGGCCCGGGTCGTCGGCGCCGCCCACGCCCGGCTGCTGTTCGGGCCCGACCAGATGGGGCGCAACCGTATCCGCTTCCGCGAGATGCTCGACCGGCGGCCGCCCGAGCTGAGGGACGACCCGCTGGCCGAGTGGCTCGACTGGACGCTCGGCCGGCACGGCGAGCGGGTCCGCGAGCACGACGAGGAGCTGGTGCTCGGCCAGTGGACCATCGACCCGACCCCGGCCTCCCTGCGCATCCCGCTCGACCTGCACTACGTGGGCGTGCGCTACGTGCCCTACAACGGGCGCTCCGTCCTGCCCGGCTGGCTGCGGGAGCCGCCGCCGTACCCGCGGCGGATCTGCCTGACGCTGGGCGTGTCGCTGGGCGAGGTCGAGGACGGCGGCACGGTCGCCGCGGCCGACCTGCTCGCCGCGGTGGACGGGCTGGACGTCGAGGTGGTCGCCCTGCTGCCCGCCGACCTGCGCGAGCGGCTGGGCACCCTGCCGGCGAACGTGCGGGCCGTCGACTTCGTGCCGCTCAACGCGCTGCTGCCGTCGTGCGACGCGATCGTGCACCACGGCGGCTCCGGCACGTTCATGACGGCGCTCGCCCACGGCGTCCCGCAGCTCATCGTCCCCGACATGATGTGGGACTCCATGGAGAAGGCCACGGGGCTGGCCGCCGCCGGGGCCGGCACGTACATCGAGGACCAGGACAAGCTGTCGCCCGAGCGGCTGCGCGAGCGGATCCTCGGGCTGCTCGACGACCCGTCCTACGCCGCCGCGGCGGCGCGGATGCGGGCCGAGGTGGTCGGCACGCCGAGCCCCAACGACATCGTTCCGGTCCTGGAACGGCTCACGCTGCTGCACAGGGAGGGGAAGGCCGGATGAGCGGGACGGCGATCGTCACCGGAGGCGGGTCGGGCATCGGGCGGGCCACCGCGCACGCCTACGCCGAGCGGGGCTGGGACGTGCTCGTCGTCGGCCGCGACGCCGGCGCGCTCAAGGAGACCGCTGCGGGCCACGACCGCGTGCAGCCGTTCAGCGCCGACCTGACGGACAGCGGCGCGCCCGAGGCCGTGGCCGAGGCCGCCAGACAGCGCTTCGGCCGCGTCGACGTGCTGGTCAACAACGCGGGCGCGGGCGTCTTCGGCGCGCTGGGCGGCCTCGACCGGGCCCAGGTCGAGGCGCAGGTAGCGGTCAACCTCGTCGCGCCGGTCATGCTCACCCAGGCCGTCCTCGACGATCTCGCCGCCACCGGGGGAGTGGTGGTCAACGTCAGCTCGGCCGGCTCCCTGGGGCTGCGCTCCTGGCCGCACAACGCGGTGTACGGGGCCACGAAGGCGGGCCTGGACGTGCTGACCCGGTCCTGGGCCGTCGAGCTGGGGCCGCGCGGGATCCGGGTGGTCGGCCTGGCCCCCGGGATCGTGGACACGGCCGCCGGGGTCCGGGCGGGGATGTCCGAGGAGGACTACGCCGCGTTCCTGGAGGGGATGCGCGGGCGGATCCCGGCCGGGCGGGTCGGGCGGCCGGAGGAGATCGCCTGGTGGATCGTCCAGATCACCTCCCCGGAGGCCGCCTACGCCAGCGGGACGGTGTTCGCTGTCGACGGCGCCCTCTCGGTGACCTGAGGCAGGAGCACGCACGGCGGGCCGCGTCCCTCCGGGGACGCGGCCCGCCGTGCGTCCGCGCAGGCTCACACGCGCAGGCTCACACGCGCAGGCTCACACGGTCGCCGACCGGCGGCCCTCGGCGTACTCCTTGGCCGCGAGCAGCGTCGTCATGCTGTTGCGGCTCAGCGCCTCCCGTGCGAACGCGTGCGCGTCGGTCACCGTCGCCCCCTCGCCCAGGACGCCCGTGACGGCCTCCGGGGCGATCGCCACCGTGTGCTGCGAGGTGACCACGGCCCCGTCGCCGTCCGGCCGTACCGTCCAGCGGCCCGTGTGCACGGCCAGCAGCTTCGGCGTCCGCAGTTGCTTGTAGACGATCAGGTGCTCGGGGAAGCACACCCGCACCGAGGCCGTGGTGTGCGTCGAGCCGTCGGCCGTGCGGGTGTCCATCTCCATGAGCTGCACGTCGGGCGTCTCGGACTCGAGCGCCATCCTGGCCACATGCCGCAGCCGCTCCGGCCACAGGTCGGCGCGGTGGAGGAAGTCGTAGACGTCGCTCGCCGCGCCGTCCACCCGTACCGTGTCCTCGAACGTCGCCAGCCGGTCGCCCGCCCCGGCGCCCTGTCCGGCGCCTTCGAGAGCGGCCCGCAGCGAGGCCAGCTCGGCCTCGCTGTTGCGGTCGACGGCCTTGGCGACGAAGTCCAGGCCGTCCTCGTCCACCGCGCTGAAGTCGTGCGTCAGCCGGACCCGGGTGGTGCCGGCGCCGACCGGCTCGACGATCCACTCGCCGCCCATCGCGGCCACCGGGTGCGCGGGCACCTCCTGCCGGAAGCGCACGCGCAGCCCCTCGGGGTCCAGCTCGCGCCGCGAGGTCCACGTCTTGGGCCGGCCGTTGGCGGTCGCCCAGATGCGGATGCGCTCCTCCCCGCCGCTCTGCTCGATCCGCTCGACGTGGACGGTCGGCGGGAAGACCGCCGGCCACGCGGTCGCGTCGGCGAGGACCGCGTAGACGGCGCGCGGGTCTGCCGACAGGGTGATCTGGTGCTCGGTCTCGTGCGTGGGTGAGGTCGCCACGGGCGCTCCTGTCACTTCGGAGGGGTCGCTCGGATCAGGTCGGTCGGGTCAGGTCGGGTCGGGTCGGTCGGATCAGAAGGTGCCGAGCCCGCCGCAGACGTTGATCGCCTGCGCGGTGACGGACGACGCCGTGTCCGAGACGAGGTAGCCCACCATCCCGGCGACCTCCTCGGGCGTGGAGTACCGGCCCAGCGGGATCTTGTCCTGGAACTTCGCGAGCACCTCGTCCTCGGTGACGCCCCAGAAGGCCGCGTACCGCTGGCGCACGCCCTGCGCCATCGGGGTCTCGACGTAACCCGGGCAGACGGCGTTGACCGTGATGCCCGTCTTGGCCAGCTCCAGGGCCAGCGCCTTCGTCAGGCCGACCACCCCGTGCTTGGAGGCCGAGTACGGCGCGCCCAGCACCACGCCCTGCTTGCCCGCGGTCGAGGCGACGTTGATGATCCGGCCCCGCCCGCGCTCCAGCATCCCGCCGGTGGTCAGCACCGCCTTGGTCATCCGGAACACGCTGGTGAGGTTCGTGTCCAGGATGTCCAGCCACAGCTCGTCGGGGATCTCCGCGGTGACGCCCCCGCCGCCGCGGCCGGCGTTGTTGACCAGGATGTCGATGGGCCCGTACCGGTCACGGGCGGCCCGCACCAGCTCCTGGATCGCGACGGGGTCGCGGACGTCGCAGACCCGCCCGTCGGCCTCGGCCCCGGACTCCCGCAGCCCCTTGACGGTCAGCTCGACGGCGTCCGGCGTGCGCGCGCACAGGTAGACGCGCGTCCCGGCGCCTCCCAGGGCCCGGGCCACGGCCAGCCCGATGCCGCTGGTGCCGCCGGTGACGAGGGCGACCCGGCCTTCCTCGGACATGGGGTTCTCCTTTCGGTCGGCGCAAGGGTCACACCGGCTGCTCGAATGGCGGTGGACGACCTGAGTTCGAGCGGGTCGCGAGAGTCGTGCCGCAGCGTCATGGCGAGAGCACCTGATCGCCCTTGCCGAACGGGCGCCGATCGAGGAGTACGGATGCCGCACACGGAGTTCGGGGGAGCCGTCACGTTCGTGAACAGGTTCCTCCTGCACGGCCCGCCCGAGGAGTTCGAGCGCGTGTTCGCCGCCACCTCGGAGTTCATGGGCTCTAGGCCCGGCTTCCTGTGGCACATGCTGTTGCGGCCCATGGAGACCGGGCAGGAGCGCCACTACGTCAACGTCGCCGCCTGGCGGGACGAGGCCGCGTTCCGCGCGGCGGTGGCGGACCCCGGCTTCGCCCCGCACGCGGGCGCGCTGCGGGCGCTGAGCACCAGCGAGCCCGCCCTGTACGAGACGCGGCAGACCCGCGCCGCCGAGACGGAACGTCCATGACCAGGCGGGTGGTCATCACCGGCCTCGGCGTCGTCGCCCCGGGCGGCATCGGGGTCAAGCCGTTCTGGGACCTGCTGATGTCCGGCGCCACCGCCACGCGCAGGATCACCACGTTCGACCCCTCGCCCTTCCGCTCCCAGATGGCCGCCGAGGCGGACTTCGACCCCGTCCAGGCCGGCCTGCCGGCCGACGCGGTGGAGCGACTGGACCGCGCGGCCCAGTTCGCGCTGGCCGCCTGCGGCGAGGCCATGGCCGACAGCGGCCTGCGGGTGGAGGAGTCCGCCGCCCACCGGGTGGGGGTCAGCATCGGCAGCGCCGTCGGCTGCACCCAGAAGCTGGAGTCGGAGTACGTGGCGATCAGCGGCCGGGGCGCCACCTGGGAGGTGGACCACACGCTGGCCTCGCCGTACCTGTACGACTACTTCGTGCCCAGCTCGATGGCCGCCGAGGTGGCCTGGAGGGTCGGCGCGCAGGGCCCGGTGTCGATGGTCTCGGCCGGGTGCACCTCCGGCATCGACGCGATCGGCTACGCCTGCGAGCTGATCCGCGAGGGCGGCGCCGACGCGATGATCACCGGCGGCACCGACGCGCCGATCGCGCCCATCACCGTCGCCTGCTTCGACGCCATCAAGGCCACCTCCAGCTACAACGACACGCCGGGCAGCGCCTCCCGGCCCTTCGACCGCACCCGCAACGGGTTCGTCCTCGGGGAAGGGGCGGCCGTGCTGGTGCTGGAGGAGGCCGAGGCGGCCAGACGGCGCGGGGCACAGGTGTACGCGGAGATCACCGGCTACGCCTCGCGCGGGAACGCGTACCACATGACGGGCCTGCGCGCCGACGGCGCCGAGATGGCCGCCGCGATCACCGCGGCGCTCACCGAGGCCCGCTGCGACCCGTCCGAGATCGACTACGTCAACGCGCACGGCACGGCCACCAAGCAGAACGACCGGCACGAGACCGCGGCGCTCAAGACGGCGCTCGGCCAGGACGCCTACCGGGTGCCGATCAGCTCGATCAAGTCCATGATCGGCCACTCGCTGGGCGCCATCGGCTCGATCGAGGTGGCCGCCGGCGCCCTCGCGGTGACCAGGGGCGCCGTGCCGCCCACCGCGAACCTGCACGAGCCGGACCCCGAGCTGGACCTCGACTACGTGCCGCTGGTCGCGCGGGAGCGGCGCGTGGACGTCGCACTGACCGTGGGCAGTGGCTTCGGCGGCTTCCAGAGCGCCATGCTGCTCCGCCGTTTCTGACGGGTGCCTGCAGGGCGCCCGAGGGAGTGATCGCATGGGTGAGACCCGGGATGTCGTCGTCACCGGGGTGGGCGTGGTCGCCCCCATCGGTTTGACCGTCCAGGAGTACTGGACGGCCGTGCTGAGCGGGCGCAACGGCATCCGCCCCATCCGCCGGTTCGACCCCGGCCGCCTGCCCTCGCCGCTGGCCGGCGAGGTGGAGGGGTTCGTGGCCAGGGACCACCTGCCCGCCCGGCTGCTGCCGCAGACCGACCTCATGACGCAGTACGCGCTGTACGCCGCGGACCGGGCCATCGCCGAGTCCGGGTTCGAGCCCGGCTCGCCGCTGGACGTGGGCGTGATCACCGCCAGCGCCTCGGGCGGGTTCGGCTTCGGCCAGCGCGAGCTCCAGCACCTGTGGCACGACGGCCCGGACCACGTCAGCGCCTTCATGTCGTTCGCCTGGTTCTACGCGGTCAACACCGGCCAGATCTCCATCCGGCACGACCTGCGGGGACCGGTCGGCGTGATGGTGACCGAGCAGGCCGGAGGGCTCGACGCGATCGCGCACGCCCGCCGCAAGGTCGCGGCCGGCGCGCGGATGATGGTCACCGGGGGCATGGACTCGTCGCTGTGCCCGTACGGGCTGGCCGCCCAGGTGCGCTCGCGCCGGCTCAGCCCGGTGACCGACCCCGCCGCTGCGTACCTGCCCTTCGACCGCGGGGCGCGGGGGCACGTGCCCGGTGAGGGCGGCGCCATCCTCACCCTGGAGGACGCGGCGGCGGCCCGCGCGCGCGGCGCCCGCGTGTACGGGCGGATCGCCGGGCACGGGGCCAGCTTCGACCCGCCGCCCGGTTCCGGACGGCCGCCTGCTCTGGTCCGGGCCGTCGAGGCGGCGCTGGCCGACGCCGGAGTCCGGCCGCGGGACGTGGCCCTGGTGATCGCCGACGCCGCCGCCGACCCCGGCCTCGACGCCGCCGAGGCCGAGGCGCTGGCCGCCGTCTTCGGGCCGCGCGGGGTGCCGGTGACGGCACCCAAGACACTGACCGGCCGGCTGTACTCCGGTGCGGCCCCGCTGGACGTGGTGACGGCCCTGCTGGCGCTGCGCGAGGGCGTGGCCCCGGCGACGGCGAACGTCCGGGAGGTGGACCCGGAGCTGCCCGTGGACCTCGTGCTCGGCGATCCGCGGCCGGTCAGCGGGGACGCGGCGCTCGTGGTCGCCCGGGGCGAAGGCGGCTTCAACAGCGCGATGGTCGTGCGCCGATGACCGGCGGGCCGTTCATCGCCGGGTGCGCCGCCTGGCTGCCGCCGGCCGTACCCACGGAGCGGGCGCTGGCTGCGGGCGAGTGCGACGCCTCGCTCGCCGCCTCCACCGGCATGCTGGCGGTGGCCGTCGCCGACAAGGAGACCGGGCCGGAGATGGCCGCGAGGGCCGCCCGGACGGCCCTCGCGCGGGCCGGCGCCGGCCCGGCCGGCATCGACCTGGTCCTGCACGCCAGCCTCTACTTCCAGGGCCACCACCTGTGGGCGCCCGCCTCGTACGTGCAGCGGGCCGCCGTCGGCAACGCCTGCCCGGCCATGGAGGTCAGGCAGGTGTCCAACGGCGGGATGGCCGCCCTCGAACTGGCCACCGCCTATCTGGAAGCCTCCGGAGACCGCACGGGGGCGCTGGTCACGACCGGCGACCGGATGAACCCGCCCGGCTTCGACCGCTGGCGCAGCGACCCGGGCACCGTCTACGCCGACGGCGGCACGGCGCTGGTGCTGTCGCGCACGGCCGGGTTCGCCCGCGTCCGCAGCCTCGTGACCGTCTCCGACCCGGAGCTGGAGGGCATGCACCGGGGCGGTGACGCGTTCGGCGCCCCGTCCCTGGACGAGCCGGCCACGGTGGACCTGGACCTGCACAAGCGCGCCTACGTGCGCGAGGTGGGGCGGGCCGCGACCGCCGCGAAGGTGAGCGCCGGCCAGGAGGCCGCGCTGACCGGGGCCCTGGAGGCCGCGGGGGCCGCGCTCGGCGACATCCGGGGGTTCGCGCTGCCGCACATGGGCCTGCGCCGGCTCAGCGCCGGTTTCTTCACCCCGTTCGGCATCGACCCGGAGCGGACGACCTGGCCGTGGAGCCGGCACGTCGGCCACCTGGGCGCCGGCGACCCGATCGCCGGATTCGACCGCCTCGTCACCACCGGCGCGGTAGGCCCCGGCGAGCTGTGCCTGCTGGCCAGTGTGGGGGCGGGGTTCTCCTGGTCGTGCGCGGTCGTGGAGGTGCTGAGCCGCCCGGCGTGGGCGGGGGAGAGGGGCGAGACGTGACCGTCACCATGGTGATGCTGCCGGGGCAGGGGTCGCAGCACCCGCGGATGGCCTGGGGCCTGTACGGCAGTGAGCCGCGCTTCACCGCCGCCCTGGACGAGGTGCTCGCGGCCTTCGACGACGGCGACGCGCTGCGCGGCGACTGGCTGAGCGACGACCCGCGGGTCCCGCTCGACCACGTCACCCGGTCGCAGCCGCTGCTGTTCGCCCTCGACTACGCGCTCGGCCGGACCCTGATGGAGTACGGGGTGCGGCCGTGGGTGATGCTCGGCCACAGCGTCGGTGAGATGGCCGCCGCGGTGCTGGCCGGCGTCTTCACCCTGCGCGACGGCGCGCGCCTGCTGCAGGAGCGCGTCCGGCTGCTGGCCGAGGCCCCGCCGGGCGGCATGCTCGCGGTCTCGGCCGCGGCCGCCGCGCTGGACGGGCTGCTGACCGACGAGGTCGTGGTCGCCGCGGTCAACGCGCCGCGGCAGACGATCCTGGCCGGGCCGTCCGGTCCGCTCGCCCGGGTCGAGGAGCGGCTGCGGGAGGACGGGTTCATCACCGCCCCGGTGCCCGCGCTGACCGCCTTCCACAGCCCCTCCCTGCAGGCCGTCGCGTCCGCCGCCGTCGACGGCTTCGCCACCACCCCGGTACGGGCTCCCGGCATCCCTCTGCGCTCCTGCTACACGGCCGAGCCGCTGACCGCGGAGACGGCCGCCGACCCCGGGTACTGGGCCGCCCATCCGGTGCGGCCGGTGCTGTTCTGGCCCGCCCTCGACGCGATCCTGTCCTCCCGCGACGACGTCGTCTGCGTCGAGGCCGGACCGGGGCAGGGGCTGAGCACCGTCGCCCGGCGGCACCGCGCGATGCGCGCGGGCCGGGGCGAGGTGGTGCCGCTGCTGCCCGCCCGGCCCGGCGGGCCCGGCGCGGACCGGGCCGCCTTCGACGCGGCCCTGGCCCGGCTGGCCCGGCTGACCGGCGACGCGCCGCCGGAGCGGCCGGCGGGCGCCGCGCCGCCGGAGCGGTTGCCGGGCCACGCGCCGCCGGAACGGCTACCGGGCCACGCGCGCGGTGACGAAGCGTACCGGGACCTCGATGGCCAGCGACCCGCTCCCACCGCGTAGCCGGTCGAGCCCCTCGACGAGCCGCTCGCGCAGATCCTCGCGCTGCGGGGCGGGCAGGTTCTGCCACAGCAGCCGCATGCCCTGGGTGTGGGACCACTCCACCCATCGCTCGGGCGACTCGGCGGTCATCAGCACCGGCTCGTCCAGCACCCGCACCTCGCCGTAGCCGGCGCCCTCCAGCGTCCTCGCCAGGTCGCCGGCGTCCTCCAGCCAGCTGTTGAAACGCCGTACGAGTGCCTCCGGCCGCCATTCCGGCGGCAGGTGCTCCAGCAGCGCGGGCGGAATGAGCGGCGTGAACTCCGGCGGCAGGAACGGAAAAGTCCCGGCCCGGAAAACCGGGCTGGAGAATGCGATCCGGCCGCCGTCCGCCAGCAATTCCGTATACCGGGAAAGCGCCCCCGGAGCGTCGGGCAGGAAAATGATGCTGTAACCGCCCAGCAGCACGTCGAAAGCGCGGGCCGGCAGCTCCGGATTTTCCGCGTCCATCACCCGCGCCTCGATATTGGCCGCGCCCCGGGCGGCGATCTCCCTGTCCACCTCCGCGACCATGGCCGGGGCCAGGTCGATGCCCAGCGCGCGGCCGCGCGGACCCACCCGCTCCGCCGCGGGGAAGAGGCTGGCGCCCCTGCCGCACCCCACGTCGAGCACCCTCTCACCTGCGGCTGGAGCCGCCAGCTCGACGAGCCGGCGGCCCATCGGGGTGAAGAACTCCACCCCCATCCGGTCATAGCGCGCGGCGGAGTCGTCGAAGACCACCGCGACCTGTCGCTTGTACGCCGAGCTGTCCATAGGCCCTCCCGTCTGCACAATCACCAGTATTCGAGCGCCTCTGGAGAACGGGTCGAGAACGGGTTCACCCCCGCCCTTCCCGCTTGTCCCGCGCACGGCCCCGAGCGAACAATCGAAGCGAGCAATCGAACGCGGGCGATCGAACGCGGACACTCACCCTTTCAGTGGAGCGCCGATGAGCAAGCAGATCGAAACGGTCCGCCGCATGGTGGCGGCGTACAACAGCGGCGAAACAGGCGACGTCGACGAGTACATTCATCCGGAATATCTGAATCCCGGCGCGCTGGAGCACCATCCCGACGCGCGCGGCCCCGAGGCGTTCGCGGGCGCGGTCAAGTGGCTGAAGTACGCCTTCTCCGAGGACGCCCACCTGGAGGAGATCGGCTACGAGGAGAACGGCGAGTGGGTGCGCGCCCGCCTCG
The DNA here is from genome assembly GCF_031570565.1 of Nonomuraea sp. 3-1Str. Classification (NCBI taxonomy): domain Bacteria; kingdom Bacillati; phylum Actinomycetota; class Actinomycetes; order Streptosporangiales; family Streptosporangiaceae; genus Nonomuraea; species Nonomuraea sp. 3-1Str. Next base: position 137,012 of record NZ_JALHBK010000015.1, on the reverse strand, counting down.
TGCTCTACGGCCGCCACGTCGGCGACCTCGTCGGGATGCCGGCCACCGGCCGCAGGTTCTCCGGCGAGCAGATCCACCTGATCCGGATCGTGGACGGCAAGATCCGCGACCACCGCGACTGGCCCGACTACCTCGGCACGTACCGGCAGCTCGACATGCCCTGGCCCGCGAACGGCGGCTGGCGTCCCTGATGGCCGGGCCCCGTGACGACGACGCGCTGTGGACGCTGATCCGCCTCGGCAGCCTGCACACCCCGATGGCCGTGCGCGTGGCGGCCACCCTCCGCCTGGTCGACCACATCCAGGCCGGCGCCACCAGCCCCCGTGAGCTGGCCGAGCGGACCGGCACGAACCCGGACGCGCTGGCCCGGCTGGCGCGCCACCTCGTCGCGGTCGGCGTGCTGGAGGAGCCGGAGCCCGGGAGGCTGGCGCCGACGGCGGTCGGCAGGGTCCTCGCCGACGACCATCCCGCCGCCCAGCGCGCCTGGCACGACCTCGGCGAGATCGTGGCCAGGGCCGACGTCGGCTTCACCCGGCTGCTGGACGCCGTCCGCACGGGCCGGCCCACGTACGCCGACGTCTACGGCAAGCCCTTCTACGACGACCTGGCCGCGCAGCCGCACCTGCGGGAGTCGTTCGAGACGCTGATGGCCTGCGACCAGCACGTCGCCTACGACGCGCCCACCGCCGCCTACGACTGGAGCGGCGTGCGCCACGTGTGCGACGTCGGCGGCGGCACGGGCGGGTTCGTGGCGGCCATCGCGCGGGCCGCGCCGCACCTGACCGCCACGGTCGTGGAGCTGCCCGGCACCGCGCAGGCCGCGCGCGACCACCTGGCGGCCGAGGGCCTGGCGGACCGGGCCGACGTGATCGAGGGCGACTTCTTCCAGCCGCTGCCCTGCAAGGCCGACGTCATGCTGCTGTCGTTCGTGCTGCTCAACTGGCCGGACGAGGAGGCCGCGCGGATCCTCGCCCGGTGCGCCGAGTCGCTGAACCCCGGTGGCCGGATCCTCGTCCACGAGCGCGACGACCTGGCCGAGAACTGCGGCAACGAGCGGTTCACCGAGCTGGACCTGCGGATGCTCGTGTTCCTCGGCGGGCGGCTGCGCACCCGCGACGACTGGGCCGGACTGGCCGCCCGCGCCGGGCTGGTCGTGGAGTCCGTGCGCCGCCTGCCCAACCCGACGATCCCCTTCGAGCTGTCCCTGCTCGTGCTCGCGCCGGCCCAGGAGGTCTCGTGACGGCCCGTGTCATCGCCAACGGCGACGTGTCCCTGTGGAGCGAGGACTTCGGCGACCCCGCCGCCCCGCCGCTGCTGCTCGTCGCCGGCGGCAACCTGTCGGCCAAGTCCTGGCCCGACGCGTTCGTGGCGCGGCTCGCCGAGCAGGGGCACCACGTCATCCGGTACGACCACCGCGACACCGGCCGCTCCACCACGACCGACTTCCAGCGACGCCCGTACGGCTTCGACGAGCTCGTCTCCGACGCGCTGGCCGTGCTCGACGGGTGGGACGTCCCTGCCGCGCACGTCGTCGGCATGTCCCTGGGCCACACCATCGGGCAGCTGCTCGCCATCGACCACCCCGACCGGCTGCTGAGCCTCACGCTCATGCTCGGCGGCGCGCTCGACGTCGACTTCGACGCCAACATCGGGCGCGCCATGAGCGGCGGGCCGTCCGAGGACGGACTGCCGCTGCCCACGCGGCGCTTCCTGGAGGTCATCACCCTGATGTCGCAGCCGGTGGACGGGCCCGAGGCCGAGCTGGAGCGGCGGGTGGAGAAGTGGCGGCTGCTCAACGGTGAGGACCAGCCGTTCGACGCCGACGAGTTCCGTCGCCTGGAGCTGCGCGCCATCGCGCACGCGGGCGCCTTCCAGGAGCCGATCAACCACCACATGATCCCGCAGCCGCCGGTCTCGCGGGCCGCGGGGCTGGCCGGGGTGAGCGTGCCCACGCTGGCGATCCAGGCGATGCGCGACCCCGCCGCGCCGCCGCCGCACGCCCGGCACGTCGCCGACCTCATCCCCGGGGCGCAGGTCGTGGAGCTGGCCGGGATGGGACACGCGCTCACCTCGGCCGTCCACGAGCCGCTGGCCGCCGCGATCTGCTCGCACACCCTCCGTACGCCCCGTCGCGTCACGACCTGAGGAGCACCACGATGCCGACCACGCCGCAGACCACAGCCCCGACCCCGGTGTCGACCCCGGCTCCAGCGTCGAGCCACGCGCCGGACCCGCGGCCGGCCTCAGAGCCGGTCGCCGCGTCCGCGCCGGAGTCCTCGACCGTGACCCCCAGCGAGCTCGGCCGTCACCTGCTCACGATCCGCGGCTTCCACTTCGTCCTGGGCTCGTTGGGCGACCCGTACGCCCGGCTCCTGCGCGGCGAGGGCGACGACGCGGCGGCGCTGGGCGACGAGATCAGGGGCAAGGGCCCCCTCTACCGCAGCGACCTCGGCACGTGGGTGGTGGCCGGCGGTGAGGCGGCCGCCGAGCTGCTGCGCGACCCCCGCCTCGACGTCCGCCACCCGGGCGGTGACCGGGAGCATCTGGGCGAGAACCTGTGGGAGACCTGGCGCACCTGCCACGTCACGCCGATGGACGGCGCCCTGCTGACGCTGCCGCTGGCCGACTACCGGCGGCTCGACCGGGTCAACCGGCCCGTGCTGGGCCCGGTGGTGGCCGGGGCGTGGCGCGAGGACGTCCGGCGGGCCGCCGACCGGATCGCGGGCGGGCTCGGCGAGGCGTTCGACCTGGCCGGCGACCTGGTCGGGCCCGCGGTCGCCGAATCCCTGACCCGCGTCCTCGGCCTGTCCCCGCAGGCCGGTGTGGTCGGTGCCGCCGGGCGGGAGGTGGCGGACTTGCTGCCGAGGCTGGGCGTCGCGCTGGACGCCGTGCTGTGCCCGCCGCGGCTGCCCGTCGCCCACGACCTGGAGCAGGCCGTCGCCCGCGCCCGGGAGCTCGTCCGGGACCTCGTGGCGGAGCGCGCGGCCGAGCCGGGGGACGACGCGGTGAGCGCGATGCTCGCCACCGGCCTGGGCCCGGCCGACGTGGCGGCGGTCTGCCTGCTGCACCTGGTGGCCGGAGCGGAGATCGCGGCGGCCGTCGCCGCCGACACGTTCGTGGCGCTGCTCGACCACCCCGGCCAGTGGGCGGCCGTGTGCCGGTCGCCGGAGCTCGCCGCGGACGCCGTCGAGGAGACGGTGCGCTGGTCGCCGCCGGTGCGGCTGGTCAGCAGGATCGCGCAGGAGCCGATCGCCCTGCACGGCCAGGAGATCGACGCCGACGGCCACGTCGTGATCGTCGTGGACGCCGCCAACCGCGACCTCGCCGGGCTCCCGGACCCGGACCGCTACGACCTCGCCCACGCGGGGGCGCCCCGCCTCTCCCTGACCGGCGGCGGATACGAGGAGCTGGTCGCGCCGCTGGCCCGCGTGGTCGCCACCGAGATCGTCCGTGTCGCCGCCACCCGGTGGCCCGGCCTGCGCGCGGACGGCGCCGTCGTGCGCCGCATGCGCTCGCCCGTCGTACGGGCCGTGGTCAGGCTCCCCCTGTGCCGGTGAACTTCCCGTGCTGTCCGGAGACGTGCGCCGGTGAACGACCTGTGCCGTCCGGAGACCTGTGTCGTAAGGAGATTCGACGATGCGCGTGCTGGTCACGTCCTTCGCCATGGACGCCCACTTCAACGGCATGGTGCCGCTGGCCTGGGCGCTGCGCACCGCGGGGCACGAGGTCCGGGTGGCCAGCCAGCCCGCGCTGACCCCGAGCATCGCCCGGGCCGGGCTCACCGCCGTGCCCGTGGGCGACGACCATCAGGTGGAGCGGGCGATGGCCGCCGCCGCTCCCGGCGTGTTCACCCTGCACCAGAACCCCGACTACCTGGAGGGCCGGCCGGAGCTGCTCGACCTGGACTTCCTGGAGAGCTCCACCACCATGCTCACGGCGATGTTCTACGCCCAGATCAACAACGACTCGATGGTCGACGAGATGGTGGCCTTCGCCCGCTGGTGGCGGCCCGACCTCGTGATCTGGGAGCCCTTCACGTTCGCCGGGGCCGTCGCCGCCCACGTCACGGGCGCCGCGCACGCCCGCCTGCTGTGGGGGCCCGACCTGTTCCTCCAGGTGTACCAGCGCTTCCAGCGGCTCCTCGCGCCGCTGCCCGCCGACCGCAGGGACGACGCGGTGCGCGACTGGCTGACCTGGACGCTCGGCCGCTTCGGAGCCGAGTTCGCCCCCGAGGTGGTCACCGGGCAGTGGACCATCGACCAGATGCCCCCGAGCGTGCGCTTCGAGCTGGACCAGCCGCTCGTGCCGATGCGCTACATCCCCTACAACGGGCCGCTGCCCGCGGTGGTGCCGCCGTGGACGAGGATCGACCCGTACCGGCCGCGGGTGTGCGTCACCCAGGGCATGACCGAGCGCACGACCGGCTTCTCCGGGCTGGACGCGGTCGCCGAGCTGCTGGAGTCGGTCGCCGAGCTGGACGTCGAGGTGATCGCGACCGTCAAGGCCGGCGAGCGGATGCGGCCGCTGCCCGGCAACGTCCGCGTGGTGGACAGCGTTCCGCTGCACGTGGTCCTGCCGACGTGCGACGCGGTCGTGCACCACGGCGGCGCGGGCACGTGGGCCGGCGCGGCGCTGTACGGGGTCCCGCAGCTCGCCCTCGCCTGGCAGTGGGACGACGTGTTCCGCGCGCTGCGCCTGGAGAAGCTCGGCGCCGGCATGTACCTCCCTCCGGGCCCCGCCCGCCGGCCGGGAGCGGTGCGGGACGGCCTGGCCCACCTGCTGGGCGACGCGTCGTTCCGCGACGGCGCGGCCCGGATCCGGGAGGAGATGCTCGACTGTCCCACTCCCAACGAGGTCGTGCCGACGCTGGAGGACCTGACCGCGGCGCACCGCGGCGTCCTGTCCGGCCCGGTGGCCGCGCGCCGATGAGCCGGGCGTACCCCGATCGGGCGGTCGGCGAGGAGGAGTTCCGCCGCGCGCTGGCCGGGCACGCGGCGGGGGTGGTGGTGGTCACCGCCTCGGTCGGGGGAGTCCCGGTCGGGGTGACGGCCACCTCCTTCTCCTCGGTCAGCCTGCGCCCGCCGCTCGTGTCGTTCTACATCGGCCGGTCCTCCTCCACCTGGCCGTGGCTGCGCGAGGCCGGTCGCTTCGCGGTCAACGTCCTGGCCGGGGACCAGGGGGAGACCGCGGCCCGCTTCGCCCGTGCCCGCGCCGACCGGTTCGCGCCGCCGACCCGGTGGAGCGCGGACGAGTTCGGCACGCCCCTGCTGGACGGCGTCACGGCCCATTTGACCTGCACCCCGTACCGGACCGACGACATCGGCGACCACATCCTGGTCGTCGGCCTGGTGACCGGCACGTGGATCGACGAGAAGGGTTGCCCGCTGCTCTACCACCAGGGACGCTTCGGGCGGTTCGTCCCGTGACCCCGGCCCGGGCCGTGGCGCCCGCCGGGCCGTGACACCGCGAGGCGCGCCCCGGCCGCGGCGGGGAGTCCTAGCAGATCCAGCCGGACTTGCGGGCGATGCGGATCGCGTCGATGCGGTTGCGGGCCTTCAGCTTGCTCACCACGACCGTCAGATAGTTGCGCACGGTCCCCGGCGACAGGAAGAGCGCGCTCGCGATCTCCTTGATCTCGTCGCCCTCCGCGGCGAGCTGGAGCACCTCCAGCTCGCGGTCGGTGAGCGGGCATGCGGTGGAGCCCCACGCGACCAGCGCGAGATCCGCGTCGAAGACCCGGTAGCCCGCCGCCACCCGCCGGACGGCGTCGGCGAGCTGCTCGGGCGGCGAGGTCTTCAGCATCAGGCCGCCCACGCCCGCCGAGAGCGCCTGGCGCACGGTGGCCGGCCGGGCCAGGCTGCTGAGCAGCAGGGTGTCGCAGCCGGGCAGGGTCTCCTTGAGCTCCACGGCCGCCGCGAACCGGTCCTTCCAGCACAGGTCGGCGTCGATGACCGCGACGTGGGGCGCACCGCTCCGCGCGGTGGCCAGGATCTGCCTGCCGTCGGACACGGCGCCCACCACCTGGATGTCCGCCTCCTGATTGAGCAGGGCGACCAGCGCGCCGCGCACCATGTCCATGTCCTCGGCGATGACGACGCGGATCGTCCCGTTTCCCGGCTCGGTGGAGGAGACCCGAGCGGGGAACGCCGCCTTCACTGGGGGAGATTGTCGTGACGGAACCGGGGCCGGATCGCCCTGGCCAGCGTCCGCAAGGTCGCGGCCAGCACGGATCTGGTCTGCTCCGGCTCGATGACCTCGTCCACGGACAGCCTTTCGGCCGGCAGGTGCGAGGCCATCACCTCGCGCTCGTAGCCCGCCACGAGGTCCGGGCGGACCCCCGGATTCTCGCGCAACTCACGCCGGTAGACGATGTCGACCGCTCCTTCCGCGCCCATCACTGCCATCTGCGCCCTCGGCCAGCAGAACACGGCGTCCGCTCCCAACGACTTGGAATTCATGACGATGTACGCGCCGCCGAACGCCTTGCGCAGCACCACGGTCAGCCGCGGCACGGTCGCCTCGGAGAACGCGTAAAGAAGTTTCGCGCCCTTGCGTATCACCCCATTTGTTTCCTGTTTGGTTCCGGGCAGAAAACCCGGGGTGTCCACCAGGGTCACCAACGGCAATCCGAACGCGTCGCAGAGCCGGACGAAACGCGCCCCTTTCTCGGAGGCGGAGATGTCCAGAACCCCCGCGAGAGCCATCGGCTGGTTCGCCACCACGCCGACCGGGCGGCCCTCGATCCGCGCGAATCCGATGACCAGGTTGCGCGCGAAACGCGGCTGGAGCTCGAGAAAACTGTCGGAGTCCACGATTCCCGTTATCACTTGCCGGACGTCATAGGGGGTGCGGGGGCTGTCCGGGAGCCGGGGCATCGGGCCCGCGGGCGCCGGGACGCCCATCGGTACCTCGTCCCAGCACGAGTCGGGCAGGTAGGACAGGACGCGGCGGGCCAGGTCCATGGCCTCCGCGGGGCCGGCGGCCACCAGGTGGGCCACGCCGGAGCGGCGGGTGTGCACCTCGCTGCCGCCGAGGTCGGCCGGGCTGACGTCCTCGAAGGTGACGGCCTTGACCACCTGGGGGCCGGTCAGGAACATGTGGGCGTTCTCGCGCAGCATGATGATCACATCGGTGAGCGCCGGGGAGTAGACCGCGCCGCCGGCGCACGCCCCGAGGATGAGGCTGAGCTGGGGGACCCGGCCGGAGAGCTGCACGTTGGCGCGGAAGATGGCGCCATAGCCGTCGAGGGCCGCCAGGCCCTCCTGGATGCGGGCGCCCCCCGAGTCGAGCAGCCCGACCACCGGCATCCTGGCGCGCTCCGCCTGCCGGAGGACCGCCTCGATCTTGGCGGCGTGCATCTCGCCCAGCGAGCCGCCGAGCGCGGAGGGGTCCTGGGCGAACACGCCGATCGGCCGGCCGTCGATCGTGGCGTGCCCGGTCACGACGCCGTCGCCGGCGGGCCGTCTGGCGTGCATGCCGAAGGCCGTGACCCTGTGCCGAGCCTGGCTGCCGAACTCCACGAAGGAGTCGGGGTCGGTCAGCGTGTCGATGCGGTGCCGGACGTCCGCGGGCCGGGTCCGCGACACCAAGGAGGACGAGGAAAGCGGAGGTCCAGTCATTGTCACTCCATTGTCTCGGTCGTTCCTTCTTTCCTGCCACACACGAAAGAAGACGATTCAACATTGAATCGTCCTCAGCTTTCTCTGATAGGCTAAATATGCCCTGTGTCCTTTGTCAACCCCATCCGGTAACGCGCAAGTGCTACGATGTAAGTGATCGCTTACTTAACGTGTGCAGCGCCTCATCGAAAATATCTGCGATGAGGCGCTGGAATGAGGGGCGGCGACCGCCGGTCAGTGCGCGTTCTTGTTCCGGTACAGGCGGACGGCGAGCGGCGCGAACACGACGGTGATGATCAGCGAGGTGATCAGCGCCCACATCACGTCCCAGAACCCGGCCGTGCCGTGCATGAGGGTCCGGGACGCGGTCGCCGCGTGGCTCATCGGGTTGATCCGCACCAGCACCTGCATCCACGACGGCATGGTCTCCGGCTGCACGAAGATGTTGCTCATGAACAGCAGCGGATAGATCACGATCATGCTGGTGCCGGAGACCCGCTCGGGGACGCTCGCCACCACGCCGATCGCGGCGAAGATCCAGCTCACGCTGAAGGCGAACACGATCAGCACGGCCATGGCCGCGAGCACGCCGAGGATGCCGCCGCCCGGCCGGAAGCCGAGCGCCAGGCCCAGCCCGATGGTCATGGTCAGCGCGATCACGTAGCGCAGCACGTCGCCGACGAGGTTGCCGGCGATGGCGGCGGGCTGCCAGAACGGCAGCGTGCGGAAACGGTCGAAGACGCCCTTGTTGATGTCGGTGTTGATGGCGGTGCCGGTGTAGACCGTCATGAGGATCACGCTCTGCACCGCGATGCCCGGCAGGAAGAACTGCAGGTAGCGGCCGGGGGAGCCGGCGAAGGCGCCGCCGAACAGGTAGGTGAACAGCAGCAGGAAGATCGCCGGCAGCAGGATGATGTCGATGAGCTGGGCGGGGAAGTGCTTGAACGCCATCAGCCCGCGCCACAGATGGGTGGTCGTCGCGGCCAGCGCGCTCGCCTTCGGCGGCCGGTCATGCGTGGACACGGCCGAGATCACCCGGTCGTCCACGCGTTCGATCGACGAGGTCATGCGGCATCCTCCTCATCGGCCGCGGCGGCGGACTGGTCGTCGGCCTTGTGGCCGGTGAGCGTCAGGAAGACCTCGTCGAGGCTCGGCCGGGTCATGGAGAACTCCGCCGGCTCGACGGCGGCGCCGGTCAGCGCGCTCAGCGCCTGGACCACCCGGGAGCTGTCCTCCACCCGGGCCGACAGCTCGGCGTGGTCGCCCTCCATGTGCACGGGGACGCCCAGCTCGCGCACGAGCAACTCCTCCGCCTTGCCCCGTAGGCCGGGGTCGCGCAGCCGGACGTGCAGGGCGACCTGGCCGACCGAGGCCTTGAGCTCGTCGGTGGTGCCCTCGGCGATGACCTTGCCCTGGTCGACGACCGCGATGCGGTCGGCCAGCTCGTCGGCCTCGTCGAGGTACTGGGTGGTGAGCAGGATCGTGGTGCCGCCGGCCAGCAGCGCCCGGACGATCTCCCACACCTGGTTGCGGCTGCGCGGGTCGAGACCGGTGGTGGGCTCGTCCAGGAAGATCAGGTCAGGGGTGACGACGATGCTGGCCGCGATGTCCAGCCGCCGCCGCATGCCGCCGGAGTACGTGCTGACCAGCCGCCCCGCCGCGTGGACCAGGCCGAAGGCGTCCAGCAGCTCGGTGGCCCGCTCCCTGGCCTTCGGCCAGGAGTAGCCCTGGAGCCTGCCCATCAGGACGAGGTTCTCCATCCCGGTCAGCGCGTCGTCCACCGAGGCGTACTGCCCCGTCACGCTGATGCGGCGGCGCACCGCGTCGGACTCGCGCACCACGTCGTGGCCGAACACCGTGGCCTTGCCCCCGTCGGGGCGCAGCAGCGTGGCCAGCATACGGATCAGCGTCGACTTCCCGGCGCCGTTCGGCCCGAGGACGCTGTAGACGATCCCGGGGGGCACGCGCAGATCGATCCCGTCGACGGCCTTCGTCTGCCCGTACATTTTCCGCAGATCGGAAGTCTCTATCGCGAGTGTGGGTGGAGAGCTCATCGTGGGCTCCCGTCGTTCCCGCCGTTTTTCCTCATGGCCAGGACGATAACCAGCAGCGCGGTCATCTCCTGACCGCATTGGCCGCGGAGCGGGAAATTGTCCAGCCGTTCTCAGTGATTACTTGATTCGCGCCTCGGACCATGAAATTCCGCACGAGTCAAGGAGACCCCAGTGATGGAACCGGACGTTGACGTGGTGATCGTCGGTGGCGCGCTCGGCGGGCTGTCCACGGCGATGTTCCTCGCCCGGCGCGGCGTGCGCGTGCTGCTGGCCGAGCGGCACGAGGGCACCTCGATCTACCCCAAGGCGGCCGGCCAGAACCCGCGCACCATGGAGCTGCTGCGCGTCGGCGGCATAGCCGGCGAGGTCATGGCGGCCACCGACATCCGCGGCCGGCAGGGCGACTTCACCGTCAAGGTGGCCGAGACCGTGGGCGGCCGGACGCTGCGCACCTTCGCCGAGAGCTTCGAGGAGCTGGTGGGCGCCACCGAGGACTGCACGCCCATGCCGTGGGCCCTGGCCTCCCAGGACCGGGTCGAGCCGATCATGCTGGCTCAGGCGGAGAAGCACGGCGCCGACATCCGCTTCGGCACGGAGCTGACGGACTTCGCCCAGGACGACGACGGCGTCACGGTACGCCTGCGCACCGTGGCGAGCGGCGCGGAGACCACGGTCCGCGGCCGCTACCTCGTGGCGGCCGACGGCCCGCGCAGCGAGGTCCGGGAACGGCTCGGCATCCCGCGGCACGGCCACGGCTCCCTGGCCCACTTCGTCGGCATCATCTTCGAGGCCGACCTGTCCGCGGTGCTGCCCCCCGGCTCCACCGGCTGGTACTACCTGCAGAACCCCGCCTTCACCGGCACGTTCGGCCCGACCGACCGCCCGGACCGGCACACCTTCTACGTCCGGTACGACCCGGAGCGCGGCGAGCGCCCCGAGGACTTCCCGCCGCGGCGCTGCGAGGAGCTCATCCGCCTGGCGGTGAACGCGCCGGACCTGCGGCTGCGGCTGCTCGACGTGCAGACGTGGGAGATGGCCGCCTACATCGCCGACCGCTGGCGCGACGGCCGGATCCTGCTCGTGGGGGACGCGGCCAAGGTCACCCCGCCGACCGGCGGGATGGGCGGCAACACCGCCATAGGCGACGGGTTCGACGTGGCGTGGAAGCTCGCCGCCGTGGTGGCCGGCGAGGCGGGGGAGGGCCTGCTGGACAGCTACGGCCTCGAACGCGCGCAGGTCGCCTGGCTGGTGGTGGACGAGTCGCTCGGCATCTACGCCGAGCGCATGGCCCCGCACCTGGCCGGCGTCCTGCCGCGCGGGCGCGGGACCGCCGAGGTGCTCATGGGGTTCCGCTACCGCTCCGGCGCGGTGGTCGCCGAGGACGACGACCCGGAGCCGGTCGAGAACCCGTTGCGTCCCACGGGCCGCCCCGGCTTCCGCGCCCCGCACGTCTGGGTGGAGCGCGACGGAGCCCGCGTGTCCACGATCGAGCTGTACGGGGACGGCTGGGTGCTGATCGCCGGGCCCGAGGGCGGCGCGTGGGCCTCGGCCGCCGCCGGGGCCGCCCGCGACCTCGGCGTCCGCCTGGACGTCCACACGCTGGGTCGCGACCTGCGTGATCCCACGGGCCGGCTGATGAGCGCCTACGGGCTCGGCCCGGCCGGCGCCAGCCTGGTCCGCCCCGACGGCGTGGTCGCCTGGCGGGCGGAAGGCGAGCCCGCGGAAGGCCGGCCCGCGGAAGGCGAGCCCGCGGAAGCCGGGCGGGCGGGAGTGACGCCGGGCGGGCCGGCGGGCCACGACGCCGCCTTCCGCGCCGTCCTGGACCAGGTGCTGGCCAGGGTGCCGGCGAGGAGCGCCCATGCCTGAGCCGGTCACCGCGCCGTCACCAGGGAACCGGCGGAACCGGCTGGACCGGCGGAACCGGCTGGACCGACGGGACGGGCTGCGCCGGCGGGACCGGCTGGGCCGGCGAGGACGGCGTCACCGCCCGGCCGAGCCTGCCGGACAGCTCCCGGACGTACTCCCTCAGCTCGGGCGGCTCGTGCACCTCGAACTCGACGTCGAACATGCCGATGGTCAGGGCCAGCCACTGCAGCGAGTCGGCCGCGGTGCGCAGCATGCAGGTCCGGTCGTCCACGACCGTCAGGACGCCGTCGCTCGGCCGGATGCGCTCGGCGATCACCGAGACCGGGGCGTGCAGGGTGACCAGCGCGCGGTGGCGGGCCAGCGACGAGGTGATGGCCTCGGTGACGTAGGCGGCGACGTCCTCCGAGGGCAGCTCGCGCGGCTTGAAGCGCTCGCCCGTCGCGTACGGCGAGGACAGCCGGTCCACGCGGAACGTGCGCCAGTCCTCCCGCTTGAGGTCCCAGCACATCAGGTACCACTTCCTGGTGACGTACACCAGCCGGTACGGCTCGACGTGCCGGTTGCTCTCGGCGCCCTCGCGCGTGCTGTAGCCGAAGCGGAGCCGCTCGCGGTCGCGGCACGCCTGGGCGAGCACGGTGAGGAACTCGGGGTCGACGGTCGGGCCCGTCGCGACGACGGGGACCGTGTAGGTCTGCAGGGCGTTCACCCGCCTGCGCAGGTGGCCGGGCAGCACCTGCTCCAGCTTGGCCAGCGCGCGCACGGAGGTCTCCTCGATGTCGGCGACCGTGCCGCCGGCCGCCGTGCGCAGGCTGATCGCGATCGCGACCGCCTCCTCCCCGTCGAGCAGCAGCGGCGGCAGGGCGGTGCCCGCCTCCAGCCGGTAACCGCCGTGCGCCCCTGGCGTGGCGTGCACCGGGTAGCCGAGCTCGCGGAGCCGGTCGATGTCCCTGCGCAGGGTGCGCGGGCTTATCTCCAGCCGCTCGGACAGCTCGGGACCCGACCAGTTCCGGCAGTTCTGCAGCAACGACAGCAGGCGGAGCATGCGCAACGGCGTGTTGGCCATGCCCGCATCGTGTCATGCGACGCGGCCACCTTATGGCCGCATTGTCAAATCATGTCAAGGAGTCCGAGGAGAGATATGGACCTTTTCCATCGGCACGAATGGCGACCCTTAATGCCTTTCCTGGACGACCACGTGGAGAAAGGACGCATTCCGTGAAGGGGCTCGTGCTGGCCGGGGGGTCCGGCACCAGACTGCGCCCGATCACCCACACCTCCGCCAAACAGCTCGTCCCCGTGGCCAACAAACCCGTCCTCTTCTACTGCCTGGAGGCCGTCGCCGCCGCCGGCGTCACCGAGATCGGCATCATCGTGGGGGAGACCCACGCCGAGATCGAGGCGGCCGTCGGCGACGGCTCGCGCTTCGGCGTCGAGGTGACCTACCTCCACCAGCACGCGCCGCTCGGGCTGGCCCACGCGGTGCTCATCGCCCGCGACTACCTGGGCGACGACGACTTCGTCATGTACCTGGGGGACAACTTCCTCCTCGGCGGCATCGGCGACATCGTCGGCCGGTTCACCCGTAACCGGCCGTCGGCGCAGATCATGCTCACCAGGGTCGGCGACCCCCGGCAGTTCGGCGTCGCCGAGCTCGACGGCTCGGGCCGGGTGATCGGCCTGGAGGAGAAGCCGCGCGAGCCGAAGAGCGACCTGGCGCTGGTCGGCGTCTACCTGTTCACCCCCGACATCCACGAGGTCGTGGCCGACCTCAAGCCGTCGGCGCGCGGCGAGCTGGAGATCAGCGACGCGATCCAGCGGCTCATCGACGACGGGCGGCGGGTCGAGTCGCTGGTCGTCTCCGGCTACTGGAAGGACACCGGCAACGTCACCGACATGCTGGAGGTCAACCGGCTGGTGCTGGAGTCGCTGGAGGCCCGCACGGACGGGCGGGTGGACGGGGACAGCGAGCTGATCGGCCGCGTCGTCATCGAGGACGGGGCCGTGGTGGAGCGCTCGCGGGTCCTCGGCCCGGCCATCATCGGCGCGGGCTCGCTGGTGTCGGGCAGCTATGTCGGACCGTTCACCTCGATCTCCCACGACTGCGCGATCGTGGACAGCGAGATCGAGTACTCGATCGTGCTGCCGCGCTCGTCGATCACCGGCGTGTCGAGGGTCGAGGGGTCCCTGATCGGCCACGACGTGCAGGTGACGCCCGCGTCCGGCGCCCCGCGGGCGCACCGCCTCGTGCTCGGCGACCACAGCAGAGTCCGGATGAGCTCATGACGTTCTCCCGGGTCCTGGTCGCCGGCGGCGCCGGGTTCATCGGCTCGGCGTTCGCCCGGACGGCGGCCGGTGACGGCGCCGAGGTGACGGTCCTCGACAAGCTGACCTACGCGGGCAACCCCGCCAACCTGGCGGGCGTGCCGCACACGTTCGTGCGCGGCGACATCTGCGACGCCGCGCTGCTGGCCGCGGTCGTGCCCGGCCACGACCTGGTCGTCAACTTCGCCGCCGAGTCGCACGTGGACCGCTCGATCGCGGACGCGGGGGAGTTCGCGCGCACCAACGTGCTGGGCGCGCAGAGGCTCCTCCAGGCGTGCCTGGACGCGCGCACGCCCCGGGTGGTGCACGTCTCCACCGACGAGGTGTACGGCTCGATCGAGACCGGCTCCTGGGACGAGGGCGCCCCGCTCGCGCCCCGCTCGCCGTACGCGGCCTCGAAGGCGGGCGGCGACCTGATGGCCCGCGCCTACGCCGTCACCCACGGCCTGCCCGTCTGCGTCACCCGGTGCGGCAACAACTACGGCCCCCGCCAGTACCCCGAGAAGGTCGTCCCGCTGTTCGTCACCCGGCTGCTGAGCGGGGGCAAGGTCCCCCTGTACGGCGACGGCGGCAACGTCCGCGACTGGATCCACGTGGACGACCACTGCGCGGCCGTCCGGCTGGTGGCCGAGGCCGGCGAGCCCGGCGAGGTGTACCACGTCGCCGGGACGGCCGAGCTGACCAACCGGGAGCTGACCGGGCGGCTGCTGGCCGCCTGCGGCGCCGGCTGGGACAGGGTCGAGTTCGTGGCGGACCGCAAGGGTCACGACCGGCGCTACTCCCTCGACGACACCAGGCTCAGGTCGCTGGGCTTCGCCCCGAAGATCGACTTCGAGACGGGGCTGGCGGAGACCGTCCGCTGGTACGCCGCCCACCCCGGCTGGTGGTCCTGATCTCCCCTTCCCCCCACACCGATGAGGAGTTCCGTGGACGACAACACCCGCACCGCCCCCGGCCCGTGGCCGGAGCCCGTGACCGTCGACAAGGCCGACCCGCGCTACCCGGACCTGGTGGGCCGGGGGGTCAACGCCCGCTTCCCCGCCGCTCCGGCCGCGATCGGCCTGCCCGCCACGGCCGGCCAGGTGGTCCGGCTGGTCCAGGACGCCGTGGACACGGGCCGGCGGCTGGCCGTACGCAGCGGAGGGCACTGCTTCGAGTCGCTCGTCGACCACGCCGAGGTGGACGTGGTGATCGACCTGTCGGAGATGAAGGCCGTCGGCTTCGACCCGGAGACGCGGGCCTTCGCCGTCGAGCCGGGCGCGAGCCTGGGCGCCCTGTACCGGACGCTCTTCCTCGGCTGGGGCCTCACCGTCCCGGCCGGCCGCTGCCCGGAGATCGGCTTGGGCGGCCACGTGCCCGGCGGCGGCGGCGGCGCGCTGTCCCGCCGGTACGGCCTGTCCGTGGACCACCTCTACGGCGTGCAGGTCGTGGTCGCGGACGGCTCCGGCCGGGCCCGGCTCGTGACCGCGACCAGGGAGCCTGGCGACCCGAACCGGGACCTGTGGTGGGCGCACACCGGCGGCGGCGCCGGCGCCTTCGGGATCGTCACCCGCTACCTGTTCCGCTCCGAGGAGGCCGAGGGGCGCAGGGTGCTCCCGCCGGCGCCGGCCGCCGTCACGAAGAAGACCGTCCGCTGGTCGTGGGACGACCTCGACGAGACCCGCTTCGTTGCGCTGGTCCGCGCGTTCGGCCGGTGGCACGAGCGCAACAGCGCCCCCGGCGACCCGGGCGCCCAGCTCGACAACAGCCTCACCCTGCCCCGGGCCGGCGGGGGCGAGATCACCCTGGAGACGGCCGTGGACGCCGGCCGCCCGGACGCCGCCGAGCAGGCCGACGCCCTCATCGCCGAGGTCTGCCGGGCCGCCGGGACGACGCCCGAGGTGGCGGCCGACACGCGGCCCTTCCTGGCGGCCACTCTCGTGCCCGACGAGTTCGCCGGGGTGAAGGGCCGGTTCAAGTCCAAGGCGGCGTTCCTGCGCGCCTGCTGGGACGAGGACGCCGTCGCGCGGCTGTACCGCCGGCTCACCGACCGGTCCGGCTACCACCACCCGGCCGCGGCGTTCTACCTGCTCTCCCACGGCGGCGCGATCAACGCGGTGGGGGAGGGGGAGACGGCCATGGCCCATCGCGACGCCGTGCTCAAGGCGTACGGGTCGGTGTTCTGGTGGGACGAGCGCGAGGACGACGTCCACCTGGGCTGGATCCGCGAGACCTACCACGAGCTGTTCGCCGACGCCGGCGGCGTGCCCGACCCGGGCCGCGGGTACGGCGGCGCGTTCGTCAACTACGCCGACGCCGACTTCACCGACCCTGAGCTGAACCGCAGCGGGGTCCCGTGGCACCGCCTGTACTTCCGCGGCAACTACGCGCGGCTGCAGGAGGTCAAGGGCCGCTGGGACCCGCGCGAGGTGTTCCGGCACGCGCTGTCGGTGCGCCCGCCCGGCGCGTAGCGGACGGCAGCGCGTAGCGGACGGCAGGACGCCGGGCGGCCCGCTGCCGCCCGGCGTCCCGGCCCCGAGAAGGCCCTGAGTGAGAAGGCCCTGAGGTCAGAGGATGCGCACGCTCGGCACGTACACGATCCACCGGCCGCCCTGCGCGGTGAACTCCGCCTCCCTGGCCACGATCTCCTCGGTGTGGTTCCAGGCGAACAGCACCGCGTAGTCCGGGTACGGCCGGCCGAACTCCGCCGCGGACCGGATCGGGATGTGCGAGCCCGGCATCAGCCGGCCGATCTTGGCGGGCGTCGTGTCGTAGACGCAGGGCAGCAGGTCCGCGCCGATGCCCGCGTAGTTGAGCACCGTGGCGCTCTTGGCCGTCGCCCCGTAGCCGGCCACGCGGGCCCCGCGGTCACGCAGGTCGCGCAGCAGCGCGACGAGGTCCTCGCAGATCCGGTCGATGCCGGCGCCGAGCCCCTTCAGCGTGTCGAGGTCGTGCAGCCCGCGCCGGGCCTCCTCGGAGATCAGCGCCTCCACCTCGGGCGCGGGCGGCCTGGCCCCGGCGCGGGCGATGGTGTAGCGCACCTCCCCGCCGTGCACCGGCAGCCGCTTCACGCCGACCAGCTCGAAGCCGAACCGCCGCGCCACGTCCCGCACCGACGTCGCGGTGAACAGGTAGAAGTGCTCGTCGTAGATCTGGTCGAAGGTGTGGCGCTCGACGATGTCGCCAAGGTACGGGTCCTCGAACACGAACACCCCGTCCGGCGCGAGCAGGACGTCGACGCCGCGGAAGACCGAGTCGAGGTAGGGGATGTGGCAGATCGTGTTGGCCGCGTAGATGACGTCCGCGCGGCCCTCCTCGGCGGCGATCTGCGCCGCGGTCGACTCCTCGAAGAAGTCGGTCCGCACCCGCACGCCGTCCTTCCTGGCCAGCTCGGCGACGCCGCCGGACGGCTCGACCCCGAGGTGGCGCACCCCCGCGTCCTTGACCACGCCGAGCATGACGCCGTCGTTCGACCCGATCTCCACGCAGAACGGGTCGGGACCGGTCAGCTCGGCGGCGAGCAGGTCGCGCGCGGTCTGGGCGAAGTGCTCGCGCATGCGCTGCGAGCCCGAGGAGTGGTACGGGTAGTCGTAGTTGAACATCCGCTCCCGGGGCACCTCCTCCAGGAGCTGCACCATGGAGCACGACGCGCACGCTCCCACGGCGAGCTGGAAGTAGTACGCGCCGGCGACATCCTCCTCGGCGCGGAAGTCGTCGGACAGCGGCTGCCTGCCGAAGTCGAAGAACTTCCTGACCTGGCCACCACAGATACGGCATCTGGTCACATCGGGCTCTTTCTACTCGGCGAAGATGGCGACCGCGCGGGCCCAGCCCGCCCCGGCGCCGGTGATCTTGATGGGGAAGCACGCGACCTGGAAGCCGTACGGCCGCTCCAGCGCGTCCAGGTTGGCCAGCCGTTCGATCTGGCAGTACTCCCGGCTGCGGCCGATGACGTGCGCCGGCCACAGCACGGAGCGGTCGCCGCCGGCCCGGTAGCGGGCGATCACGTCCCCGAATGGCGCGTCCAGGCTGAACGCGTCGGTCCCGATGACCCGCACCCCGTGGTCCAGCAGGAGATGGACGCCGGGACCGTCCAGCCCGGTGAACTCGGTGAAGTAGCGGGGGGTGCCCGCCCACGCCGACGCGCCGGTGTTCAGCAGCACGATGTCGCCCGGCGCCGGCCGCCGCCCCGCCCGCTCCATGGCCTTCTCCAGCTCGGCCACGCCGGCCACCGACGTCTCGCAGCCGGTCAGGTCGAGCAGCAGCCCCGGGCCGTAGAACCACTCCAGCGGCAGCTCGTGGACGTCGCGCGGCCTGCCGTCGCCGTAGGCCGCGCGCGACCCGTAGTGGGAGGGGGCGTCCACGTGCGTGCCCGTGTGCGAGGTGAGCTTGATCCGGTCGAGCGACAGGAACTCCCCGTCGGGCAGCTCGGCCGGGTCGAAGTGCACGCCGAAGTGCTCCTTCATCTCCTCGGCCATGTGCGCGGCCCCCTCCGCGGGGGTGAGGATCTCGTGCTCGACCGGATCCGGTTCCCACGCCGCCGCGTCCACCGCGCTGCTGATGTCGACCAACCGCACCGATGCCTCCCTGCCGCCTGTCCCGCCGCTCATCAGCGGCCCGTCCCGCGGACCAGCGGGATCGTCGTCTACGAGCACACCGGCGGACCCTGGAGGGCGGTTGGAGCGCGGGTGGACCAAACGGGCCGAAGCGCTTCTCCAGTGACGTTGAGGTGACGATCAGCACGCTGGCCTCAGCGGTCCACCCGACGAGAACGGTCCACCCGACGAGCCACGGAGCGACCATGTCAGCTGATCTGCGAACACCGGTGTCCGCCGAGGGGCGGCGCCTGCTCGAACTCCTGCGCCCCTACCTGCCCATCCTCGAGGCGGAGGCGGCGGCGAACGACCGCGCGGCCACCCTGCCCGCGCACGTCTTCGCCCGGATGCGCAAGGACGGCATCATGGGCGCCACCGTACCCGGTGAGCTCGGCGGGGTCGGGGTCACGCGGATGCACGACGTCGCCGTGGCGCTGCGCGAGCTGGCCCAGGCCGACGCGGGCGTGGCCCTCGCCCTGCACATGCAGCTCAGCCGGGGCCTGACGATGACCTACGAGTGGAAGCACGGCGCCCCGAACGCCCGGCGGCTGGCCGGTGACATGCTGCGCCAGATGGCCGCCGGCGAGGCCGTGCTCTGCGGCGCGGTCAAGGACACCAAGCAGGTGACGACCCTCACCAGGGCGGACGACGGCACGTACCGGCTGACCGGCCGCAAGACGCTGGTCAGCATGGCCCAGATCGCCACCCACTTCGTGATCTCCGCCCAGCTCCACGAGAAGGGCCGGCCGGTACGGCTGGCGGCGCCCGTGGTCCCGCGGCACAGCCCCGGCATGACCGTCGAGGACAACTGGGACGGCATGGGGATGCGCTCCTCCGGCAGCGTGGACATCGTCTTCCGCGACTGTCCCGTACCGGAGGAGAACGTGCTGCCGCGCGGGCTGCTCGACGAGCCCAGCGACGCCGCCCTGGCCGGCCAGACCGTGTCCTCGATCACCATGCTCGGCATCTACGTGGGCCTCGCCGAGGCCGCCCGCGATCTGGCGGTGGCCGCCGTGCGCAGGCGCGGCCAGGCCCAGGCGGGCGTGCGGACGCTGCTCGCCGAGGTCGACGCCCGCCTGTACGCGCTGCGCTGCGCCGTCACGGACGCGCTGGGCGAGGCCGACCGGCTGGCCGAGGACCACAGCGGCGACCCCGGCGAGCGCGGGCGTGCCATGATGACCCCGTTCCAGTACGCCAAGCTCCTGGTGAACCAGCACGCGGTGGCCGTCGTGGACGACTGCATGACCGTGGTCGGCGGAGCCGCCTACACGGGCTCGCACCCGCTGTCGCGTCTGTACCGGGACGTCCGGGCAGGAGGTTTCATGCACCCCTACAACCACGCCGACGCGGTCGACTACCTGAGCGGCCAGGCGCTGCGGTGAAGGCCCGCGAGCTGGCCGTCGCCGGCGCCTACGAGTTCGTCCCGGAGATCTTCCCCGACGAGCGGGGGCTGTTCGTCTCGCCGTTCCAGCAGGCCGCCTTCGAGGCGGCGGTCGGCCACCCGCTCTTCCCCGTCCACCAGACCAACCACAGCCGCTCGCGGCGCGGCGTCGTGCGCGGCATCCACTACACCGTCACCCCGCCGGGCACCGCCAAGTACGTCTACTGCCCGCAGGGGCGCTCGCTGGACATCATCGTGGACGTCAGGACCGGCTCGCCGACCTACGGCCGGTGGGAGGCGGTGCTGCTCGACCCCCGGGACTTCCGCTGCATGTACTTCCCGGTGGGCGTGGGCCACGCGTTCGTCGCCCTGGAGGACGACACCGTGATGTCCTACATGCTCTCCCAGGCGTACACGCCCGAGCACGAGCTGGCGCTGTCGGCCCTGGACCCGGCGCTCGGCCTGCCCATCCCCGAGGAGCTGGGGGAGCCGGTCGTCTCGCCCCGGGACCGGGCGGCGCCGACGCTGGAGGAGGCGAGGAAGGCGGGGCTGCTGCCGGACTACGCGGCCTCACGGGCGGTGGAGCGGGCGCTGTGGTCCGGTCGGTGAACGGGGAGGGGGCGCCCGGCCGGGTGGTGGTCCTCGGCGGCTCGGGCAGCGTCGGCAGGCAGGTGTGCGAGACCTTCGCCGCCCGGGGCTGGGAGGTGCTCGCGGTGGCCCGCCGGTGGGCCCCGCACCTGGAGCCGTACCCGTTCGCGCCCCTGGACGTCACCGCGACGGAGCCGCGGCGCGTCGCCGAGCTGCTCTCGCGCGCCCGCGCCGTCGTCAACGCGGCCGGCGGGTGGGGCGACACCACCGAGGAGATGACGTACTCGCACATCAGGCTGGTGGACCGGCTGCTGGAGGGGCTCGCGTCGGCCTCCGGCCGGCCGCGGCTGGTGCACGTGGGATCGGTGCACGAGTACGGTCCGGTGCCGTACGGCACGCTGCTCACCGAGGACGTCGACCCCGCGCCCGTCACCCCGTACGCGCGGGCCAAGCTGGCCACCTCCCGGGCGGTCCTGTCGGCGGCGCGGGAGCACGGGATCGACGCGGTGGTCCTGCGGGCGGCCAACATGTCCGGTCCGTACCCGCCGCAGGAGAGCTTCCTCGCCGCCCTGGTGGCGCGCATCCACCGGGCCCTGGAGACCGGCGACACGCTGGAGCTGAGCGTCGCCGACGCGCGGCGGGACTTCGTCGACGTGCGCGACGTCGCCGACGCCGTCGAGCGGGCGGCCAGGGCGCCGGTGGGCGGCCAGGTGATCAACATCGGCCGGGGGGAGGCCCTGCCGATCGGGTCCCTGGTCGAGTGGCTGATCGAGGCCGCGGCCTTCCCCCACGACCGGATCAAGCACCTCGACCAGGAGGTGCGCAGCAAGGGCGGGGACTGGACCCGGCTCGACATCCGGCGCGCCCGCGAGCGCCTGGGGTGGCGGCCGCGCATCGCGCCGCGCGAGTCGATCCGGGCCATGTGGCTGGCCTCGGCGGAAACGGCCTGAGCCGCCCCCGCCGGGCCCGGTCACGGGTCACGGGGTCACCCCGTGGCTCACACGTCCAGCACCGAGCGCAGGGCGGAGATCACCTTGTCCTGCGTCTCGGCGGGCAGCGACGGGTACATGGGCAGCGAGAAGATCTCGCCGGCCAGGCGCTCCGTCACCGGCAGCGACCCCTCGCCGTAGCCGAGGTGGGCGAAGCCGGTCATGGTGTGCACCGGCCACCGGTAGCTGACGTTCAGGTGGATGTCGTAGGCGCCGAGCGCCTCGATGATCCGGTCCCGCTCCGGGTGCCGGACGACGTAGACGTAGTGGACGTGGTCGTTGCCCTCGGCGAGCGAGGGCAGCGCCAGCTCCGGGATGCCGCCCAGTCCCTCCTCGTAGCGCCGGGCGACCTCACGCCGCCCGGCGATGTAGGCGTCCAGCCGCCGGAGCTTCCTGCGCAGGATCTCGGCCTGCACCTCGTCGAGCCTGCTGTTGTGGCCGGGCGTCCTGACGACGTAGTACTGCTGCTCCATGCCGTAGTACCGCAGCCGGCGCAGGTTCGCGTCCACCTCCGGGTCCCGGGTCACGGTGGCGCCTCCGTCGCCGTACGCGCCCAGCACCTTGGTCGGGTAGAAGGAGAAGGCCGCCGCGTGGCCCATGGTGCCGGCCGGCGCGCCGTGATGACGGGCGCCGTGGGCCTGCGCGCAGTCCTCCAGCACCCGCAGCCCGTGCCGCTCGGCCAGCTCCAGCACGGGGCGCATCTCGACGCACTGGCCGTACAGGTGGACGGGGAGCAGGCAGCGGGTACGCGAGGTGATCGCCGCTTCGAGCTGCCGGGTGTCCATGAGGTAATCCTCGGCCCTGACGTCCACGAACACCGGCGTGGCGCCCACCGCGTCGATCGCCACCACCGTGGGCGCCGCCGTGTTGGACACGGTGACCACCTCGTCGCCGGGGCCGATCCCGAGCGCCTGCAGACCGAGCACGATGGCGTTGGTGCCGTTGTCGACGCCGACGCAATGGGGCAGGCCGTGGTAGGCGGCGAACTCCCGCTCGAACGCCTCCACGCTCTTGCCGAGCACGAGCTGGCCGGACTCGAAAACGGTCTCCACCGCGTCCAGGATGTCGGCGCGCTCCTCGTGATACTCCTGCAGATAGTTCCACACATAGGTTGACATGGGGCTCTCCTTATCCGGCGATCCTGACCAGGTCGAGCTTCGGGTCCGAGCGCAAGATGGCCTGCTGGAGGTGCTGGAGGCGGGCCGACGGCTCGACTCCCAGCTCGCTCACCAGCGTGGTGCGCAGCTTGATGAAGTTCTCCAGGGCCTGGCTCTTACGGCCGGACCGGTGCAACGCGATCATGAACTGGGCCCAGAAGTTCTCGTGCATCGGATACCGGGCGGTCAGCGCGGACAGCTCGGCCAGCAGTCCGACGTGCCGGTTGAGCCTGAGGTCGGTCTCGATGCGCGCCTCCAGCACGCCGAGCCGGCTCTCCTCCAGCCGCGCGACCTCGACCCCGATCCGCAGCCCCGCGTGCACGTCGACGAGGGCCTCGCCGCGCCACATGCCCAGGGCCTCGCGGAAGAACTCGGAGGCCGCCTCCCACCGGCCGGCCTCGAAGGCCTGCTTGCCGGCGCCGGAGAGGTGTTCGTACCGGTGGACGTCCACGTCACCCGGGTCGATGTCGAGCAGGTATCCGCCGTAGCAGGTCCGCAGGACGGTCTTCGCCGCGTCCGTGCGGTTGGCGCCGAGCGCCGCGGCGATCCCCCGGCGGACCTGGAGGATGTAGGTCTGCAGGGTGGACAGCGCGCTCGTGGGCGGGTGCATCCCCCACAGCTCCTCGACGAAGGACGACACCGTGACCACGGTGCCGGCGTGCAGCGCCAGCAGCGAGAAGACCTGCCGGGGCTTGCGTGGGATGGGGGTGATCGACATCCCGTTCTGGTACGCGACGAGTGGTCCTAACAGCTTGACTTCCATTGGGAGAACGTCCCCCTTAACGTGCTCTCGGAAATTCGGTCACGATCTGGCGGGACTTCTCTCGCCTCGACCCGCCGGGTGGGACTTCACCATTCTGACCACGTTAAGGACATATCCTCCACAAAAGCGTGTATCCGACATATCGGCACATGAAGATCTCACGAAAGACGCGTGGAAGTTTCACGTTCGATGGGCCTTCTTCGGGTGAGGGATAGGGGGCGGTCTCTGTCCTCTTCGCCCCCGGTCGGACCGCGTGGCGCCAGGTGAACGGCAGGCGGCGGGCGGGCGACGCCGTCACGCGACCGTGGGAACGATCCAGGCCGGCCGTGGGGAGCCCTGGCCATGGCCGCCGCATCCTGGCCCATCGCCTTCATCGCGAGATGCGACCCCGGTTAATGCGGCCGCGTCCCCGGAGTATGGCCGGTGCGGCGAAATGGATTATTGCGAAGCTGACAAATCGGCGGGCCGAACAAAGGAGAGATCTGCCATGGCCCGTGCGGGAAATCGCCGCTCTCAGGAGGAGCGCGCGGACTGGGTCGAGCGGTAGTGGGACGGCGGCACGCCGTAGTGGTCCAGGAACGCCTGCCGGAGCGTCTCCGCGTTGCCGAACCCGCAGCGCGCCGCGACGGCCGCCATCGGCAGCCGGGTGGTCGTGAGGAGCTGGGCCGCGGCCTCCGTGCGGGCCCGCCGGACGAACCGGCCCGGCGTGACGCCCAGCTGCCGCAGGAACAGCCGCGACAGGTGCCGCTCGCTCACCCCCGCCCGCCGCGCCAGCGCCGCCGTCGCGAGGTCGCCGCCCGGATCGCTCGTGATGTGCTCCACCACCCGCCGCACGACGCCGTCGCCCGGCGGCGGCGCCGCCGTGAACATGCTCATCTGCGCCTGGTTGCCCGGCCGCTGGAGGTACGTGACCAGCTCGCGGGCCACCGCCCTGGCCACCTCGCCGCCGTGGTCCTCCTCGATGAACGCCAGGGTGAGGTCGAGCGCGCTCGTCACGC
This sequence comes from Nonomuraea sp. 3-1Str, assembly GCF_031570565.1. Classification (NCBI taxonomy): domain Bacteria; kingdom Bacillati; phylum Actinomycetota; class Actinomycetes; order Streptosporangiales; family Streptosporangiaceae; genus Nonomuraea; species Nonomuraea sp. 3-1Str. The sequence continues at coordinate 112,701 of NZ_JALHBK010000015.1, read as the reverse complement.
CGGCGGCGGTGGCCACCCGCCCGTCCCTGACGAAGATCGGATCCGGGTCGAAGGAGACGGCCGGGTAGCGCACGGCGAACGTCCGCGCCCACTGCCAGTGGGTGGTGGCGCGCGTTTTCGGACCAGCCATGCCCACGGGCCCCGGCGCGGCCCCGGGCGGCCCGACAGTGTGGGCATGACGACTCACGTTTCCCCCCAGAGCGACGCGGGGGCCCACGCTCCCGCGAGCCGGTGGCGCTTCCTGGGCCACTTCGCCGAGATGGTGGTCGCGATGCTGGCCGGGATGCTGCTCCTCGACCCGGTCTGGAACGCGCTGCCCGGCGGCCCCGCGCTCCTCGCCCGCCCCGACGCCGGCGCCCTGGCGATGGCCACGGACATGACCATCGGCATGTCCCTGTGGATGCGCTACCGCGGCCACGGCTGGGCCCCGATCGCCGAGATGGGCGCGGCGATGTACGTCCCGTTCGCCGTCCTGCTGGTGCCGTACTGGATGGGGCTGCTGCCCGGGGACGCCCTGATGATCGGCGGCCACGTGCTCATGCTCCCGGCCATGCTGCTGGTCATGCTGCGGCGCCGGGACGAGTACCGCGCCGCGCACCACCACCCGACCGGCTCGCGGGGGGCGCTGGCGCGGCGCTGGCCGACGCTGCTCGGCCTGGTCATGACGGTCGGCTGCTGGCTGGACCCGGCGGTCACGCCCGCGCCGATCCTGCTGGTGCTGCCGGGCGCGTACCTGGCGATCGGGCTGCTCCGCCGCACGCTGCGCGGCCCCGGCGTCGTCGCGCTCCAGCTCGCCGGCCTGGCCGGGTACGCCGCCCTCACGGTGGCGGCGCTCGCGGCGGACCCGGACACGGCCCGGTACCTGATCGGCGCCGGCTGGCTGGCCCACGCCGCCTGGGACGCGGCCCACTTCGTCACCCGCCGCGTCGTCCCGCGCGGCTACGCCGAATGGTGCGCGGTCGTGGACCTCGTCATCGGGGTCACGATCATCACCCTGGCCTGACCGATCATCACCCTGCCTGCCAGGGCATCACCCTGGCCTGCCAGGGCTAACCGGGCAGGTGCGCCGGTCCTGAAGGCTGCTTGGACCGGGGAAGGCGCGTGGCGGCGACGAGACCGATCAGGGCGAAGACGCCGAGCGTGGCCATCGCCAGGGCGTAGGCCCGGTTTCCCGTCGCCAGGCCGGAGACGAGGATCGTGCCGGCGATGGCCGTGCCGAACGACGAGCCGAGGTTGGAGACGCTGCGCGACAGCCCGGAGATCTCGCCCTGCATGCTCTCCGGGACGCTGGACTGCACGATGTTGACCGACGGGGTCAGCATCCCGCCCAGGCCCAGGCCGATCAGCAGCAGCCCCGGCCCGAACGCGATGACGCTCGACGAGGCCCGCACCAGGGCGAGCAGGACCACGATCCCGGCCACCGCCACGACGAACCCCGTCACGATCAGGGTCTTCTGCGAGCGTCTCGCCGCGAGGCGCTCCGCGGCCAGCGACGAGATCAGGACACCCACGGTCGCCGGGGTGAAGATGACCCCCGTCTCGATCGCGTTGTAGCCCCGTACGGTCTGCAGGAACACCGCGACGACGAACGACGTCCCCATGAGGATCACCCACTGGATGTTCTGCGTGACCAGACCGATGTTGGAGGTCCGGTCCCGGAACAGCGAGGTCGACAGCAGCGGCTCCCTGCCCGCGCGCTCCAGGGAGCGGACGTGCGCGAGGAACCAGAGCAGGAAGACGACCCCGACCACCAGCGACACCGTCATCAGGACCACGTTGGTGTCGGCCTGCAGGATCCCGAACACGACGAAGAACATGCCGGCCGCCGACAGGACCGCCCCCACGGTGTCGAAGCGGCGCGTCGGATCCGGCTCCACCGGGTCGACGATCCGGCGGCCGAGCACCATGATCGCCGCGATGACGCAGACCTGGAAGAAGAACGCGGCCCGCCAGCTGATCGCCGTGGTGATGAGCCCCCCGATCAGCGGACCCGCCGCGGCGCCGATGCCGCCCATCCCGCTGATCACGCCGAAGGCCCGCGCCCGCGACACGGTGTCGCCGTAGGCCAGCGTCGCGAAGATGTAGACGGGCGGGATCAGCAGCGCCGTGCCCACCCCTTCGAGCACCGAGTTGCCGAGGATGAGCACACCGAGGCCGGGCGCGACCATGCTGAGCAGCGCCCCGGCGCCGTACAGCGTGAGCCCGGCGAAGAAGCACCGCTTGCGCCCCCAGCGGTCGGTCAGCTTGCTGCAGGGGATCATGCAGATGGCCATGATCAGCAGGAACAGCGTGATGGTGATCTGCACGCCCTTCACGGTCGTGTCCAGGTCCTCGCTGATGTCGTTGATCATCACGTTCATGTTCGAGCCCGCGAAGCTGCAGATGAACTGGGCGAGCGCGAGGGGCGCCAGCATGCTCCGCGACGAGGCGGCGGAGCCGGAGGTCCCGTTCACCGCTAGCTCCCGGGCGTCAGCGACACGGCCCGCGGGGCGCGCGCGACCACCCGGCCCCTGGGCCGGCGGTGCCGCAGGACGAGTTTGACCAGCTCCTCGACCACGACGAGGCTCGCCGCGAGCCCGGCGCACGCCGCCCACTGGGCGCCGCTCAGCTCGGTCGTCCCGAAGACGCGCTGCAGGAGCCCGATCCCGGTGACCGCGATGATGAGGATCAGCGCGAGGGCGTACCGGCGCAGCTGGGTCGGGCCCGGTATGGCGGCCCGAGAGAAGATCGTGTTCGTCTGGTCGCGCGCCAGCAGCCCGGCCGCGACGTGGAAGAGCGAGAGCGTGGTCAGCAGCATGGTGGACGCCACGGCGGCGCCACCCTGCCGGGCGCCGATCTGGTACGCGGCCAGCGATCCGGCCGTCATGACGAACCCCTGGAAGCACAGCCTGACCCAGTTCGCCCGGGACAGGACGGGCGCGCCGACCGGCCGGGGCGGGCGGCTCATCAGGCCGCGCGTCGGCTCGTCGAAGCCCAGGGCGACGGCGACCGGGATGTCCACGAGCATGTTCACCCACAGGATCTGCAGCGGGGTGAGCGGGATGCCGCCGGCGACGCCCAGGGCGGCGGCCCCGATGAAGATCGCGATGTAGGCGACGAGGGTCGACATCTGGAAGCGGAGGTACTTGAGCAGGTTGTCGTAGAGCGAACGCCCGTACTCCACGGCGCCGACGATCGTCGCGAAGTTGTCGTCCGTGAGGATCATCACGGCGGCTTCCTTCGACACCTCGGTGCCGGTGATGCCCATCGCCACGCCGATGTCCGCCGCCTTCAGGGCGGGGGCGTCGTTCACCCCGTCGCCCGTCATGGCCACCACGTTGCCGTCCTGCTTGAGCAGCCGGACCAGGCGCAGCTTGTCCTCCGGCGAGACCCGCGCGATGACGCCGATGTCGTCCAGTTGCCCGCGCAGCTCCTCGTCGCTCAGCGACGCGAACTCCGCCCCGGTGATCGCCCGGCCGGGGATGCGGAGCTCGGCGGCGATCGCGCCCGCGGTCGTCACGTGGTCGCCGGTGATCATCCGTACCCGGATGCCGGCCTGCGCGCACTCGGCGATCGCGGCCCTCGCCTCCGACCGCGGCGGATCGACGATGCCCACCATCGCGAGCAGCGTCAGGTCCCGTACCAGGTCGATGAGGTCCGCGCCGGGGTCGAACGCGGCCGGGGCGAGGTCACGCTGGGCCACCACCATGACGCGCTCGCCCGCCCGTGCCATCCGGTCGTTGGCCTCCAGCGCGAGCGGGCGGTTCTCGTCCGTCACCGTGACGAGGGTTCCGTCGGGGGAGCGGTAGGACGTCCCCCGGGAGATGAGCACGTCCGGCGCCCCCTTGACGTAGCAACGGACGACCGGCTCACCGTTCGCGCCGGTCATCTGGTGGAACGTCGCCATGAACTTGTAGTCGGCGTCGAACGGGACCTCCCCGACGCGCGGATAGGTGCCGCGCGTGCTCTCGACGTCGAGGCCGCCCTTGGCGGCCAGCACGATCAGCGCGCCCTCCGTCGGATCGCCGATCAGAGTGTCACCGTCCAGCACGGCGTCGGCGCACAGGATCATCGGCAGCAGGTACGGGTCGAGGTCGATGTGCGCGCCGGCGACGTGCTTGATCTCGCCGGCCGTGCCGTAGCCCTCGCCCGACACGGTGAACCGGTTCAGGCCGGGGATCACCAACTCGCGGGCCGTCATCTTGTTGAGCGTCAGCGTGCCCGTCTTGTCCGAGCAGACCGCCGAGGTGGAGCCGAGCGTCTCCACCGCCGGCAGGCGCTTCATGATCGCGTTGCGGCGGGCGATCTCCTGGGTGCCGATCGACAGCAGCGCCGTCACGACCGCGGGGAGGCCCGTCGGGATGGCGGCGACCGCGAGCGCCACCCCCGTGATGAACAGGACGTCGAACGGCTTGCCCTGGAGCAACCCGAGCACGACCACCAGGGCGAGGGCGATCCCCGCGATCGTCGCGATGATCTTCGACAGGGAGTCCAGCTGCTTCTGCAGCGGCGTCTTCTCGGCTTCCGTGCCGGCGAGGAGCCCCGCGATGTGGCCGATCTCGGTCCCCATCCCGGTCGTGGTGACGACCATCTCGCCCCGCCCCCGCGTGACGGAGGTGTTCATGTAGCCGAGACAGGTGCGGTCCCCGAGCGGCACGTCCTTGCCCGGCACCGGATCGGTCCTCTTGGCGACCGGCAGGCTCTCGCCGGTGAGGGCCGCCTCCTCGATCTCCAGCGAGGCGGCGACGCAGATCCGGCCGTCCGCCGGTATCCGGTCGCCGGCTTCGACGAGCACCACGTCACCCGGTACGAGCTCCTCGGCGTCGATCTCGACGGCCTGGCCGTCCCTGCGGACCCGGGCGACCGTCTTCATCATCCGGGAGAGCGCCTTGACGCTCTCCTCCGCCTTCGCCTCCTGGCGCAGCCCGATCACCGCGTTGAAGACGGTGAGGCCCGCCAGCACGACGAACGTCCCGACGTCGCGCGTGACGACCAGGCTGATCACCGCGGCGGCGAGCAGCACGATCTGCATGAAGTCCCGGTACTGGCGGAGCCACGCCTGGATGGCGGACTCCTTCTTCGCGGTCTCCAGCCTGTTGGGGCCGTGGGTCCGCAGGCGCTCGCGGGCGGCCTCGGGGCTGAGCCCGCGATCGAAGCGGACGTCGAGCTCCCGGATCACCGTCGTGGTGTCGGCCTCGTGCCACGCGGGGTGGCCGTCCTGCTCTCGTTCCACGGTCCTCCCCTTGCGACAGGAGCCGGTCGGCGAGCGTCGTCGGCACCGCGGGTCCCGCCTCACCCGCAGAAGCTGCGATATGTGGTGTTGTGTCCGTTTCTGGTGGGGGTATGCCTCTCGACACGGGTATTGCGTGAGGACGGGGACATCCATGAACGACTATCCGCCGATCGCGGACCACGGCATGGTCGGGGACCTGCAGACCGCCGCACTCATCTCCGGAACGGGGACCGTCGACTGGTGGTGCACCCCCCGCTTCGACTCGCCGAGCCTGTTCGCCTCCATCCTCGACAGCGAGCGCGGCGGCCACTGCCGGTTCGCGGCCGACGTCGAGCGCATCGCCGGAGAGAGCGTCCGGCAGCTCTACCTGCCGGACACCGCCATCCTCGTCACCCGCTACATGGCCCCCAGCGGTGTCGGTGAGGTGGCCGACTTCATGGAGCCGAACACCTCCTCCACGCCCACCGACCGGCACCGCCTGCTGCGGGTCGCCCGGGTGGTGCGCGGCAGCCTGCCCTTCACGCTCGTCTGCCGCCCCCGCTTCGACTACGGGCGGGCGCCGCACACCCTGTCCCTCCTCGACGACGGCTCGGCCCTCTTCCGCGGCCCCGGCACGGACCTGCACCTGCAGGCCACCGAGCCCATCGCCCTGCGCCGGGACGGCGACGACATCGTCGCCGACTTCACCCTCCAGGCCGGAGAGACCGCCGCCGTCGCCCTCACCAGCGCCGACAGCGGCAACCACACCATGACGCCGCTGACCGCCGGCGAGGTGCGCGACAGCATCGAGGGCTGCCACGACTTCTGGCTCCGGTGGCTGCGCTCCTCCCGCTACCACGGCCGCTGGCAGGAGATGGTCAACCGCTCGGCGATCACCCTCAAGCTGCTCACGTACGCGCCGACCGGCGCGCCGATCGCCGCCGCGACCATGGGCCTGCCGGAGCAGATCGGCGGGGAGCGCAACTGGGACTACCGCTACACCTGGATCCGCGACGCCTCCCTGTCCGTCAGGGCGCTGATCGACCTGGGCTTCACCGACGAGGCCCAGGCGTTCCGGGGATGGCTGCGTGAGCGCCTCGAGGCCGGCGGCACCGCGTCGGGCGAGCCCCTGCAGATCATGTACCGGATCGACGGTGACCCCCACCTGACCGAGGAGGTCCTCGACCACCTGGAGGGATACCAGAAGTCCGCCCCGGTCCGGGCCGGCAACGCGGCCGCGGACCAGATCCAGCTCGACATCTACGGCGAGGCCGCCGACGCCCTCGCCCAGGCGCAGGACATCGGAGGCATCCGTGGCTGGCGGGCTCTCGTCGGCGTCCTGGACTGGCTCGCCGACACCTGGGACCGGCCGGACGAGGGCATCTGGGAGACCCGGGGCGGACGCCAGGACTTCACCTACAGCCGCCTGATGACCTGGGTCGCCTTCGACCGTGGCATCCGCATGGCCACCACCTACTCCCGTCCCGCCGACGTCGTCCGCTGGACGACCACCCGTGACGCCGTCTTCAACCAGATCATCGACCGGGGCTGGAACCCGCGACGGCAGGCGTTCGTCCAGCACTACACCACCGACGTCCTGGACGCCTCGCTGCTGCTCATGCCCCGGGTCGGCTTCGTCTCGCCGCGCGACCCGGCCTGGCTGAGCACTCTCGACGCCATGGACCAGGAGCTGGTCAGCGACAGCCTCGTCTACCGCTACGACCCCGCCGCCTCCCCGGACGGGCTGCGCGGCTCCGAGGGCACCTTCAACCTGTGCAGCTTCCTGTACGTCGAGGCCCTCGCCCGCGCCGGCCGGGTTCGGCAGGCGCGCTACGCCTTCGACAAGATGCTCACCTACGCCAACCACGTCGGCCTGTTCGCCGAGGAGATCGGCCCGTCCGGCGAGCAGCTCGGCAACTTCCCGCAGGCCTTCACCCATCTGGCGCTGATCGCCGCGGCCATCGCCCTCGACGAGCAGCTCGACCCCTCCACAGGCTGACCACCGGGTTCTACGGGCGGGTTCTACTGGCGGGTTCTACAGGCCGGCCACCGGGTCGAAGGCGCTGATCTCGTACCGCCCGTCGCGGATCAGCGCCCAGGAGCTCTCGGGCAGCTCGTTCCACGCGCCCGTGAGGTCGAGCAGCGGCTCCGAGACGACGAAGCGCGCCCGGGCCCCCAGCCGCCGCAGGCTCGCCAGCTCCGGGTGGAGCTCCCGGAGCTGGGAGATGTCGGTGGAGTAGAACAGCGTCCGGGTGTGTCCCTCACTGGAGTAACGGAAGATCCAGACGGACTCGCCGTCGCTCGTGGCCACGGTCATCTGGACCGGCTGGAGGATGCCGTGGCGACGGGCGAGCTCCTCCACCAGGCCGACGGCGCGGGCGACCGCGCCCGGCGGGTCGTCGGCCAGGCCGAACGTGAGGGCCAGGAAGAACAGCAGCTCCGAGTCGGTCGAGCCCTCGATCTCGGGATAGAGCGCCGGGTCCACCGCCAGCGACAGATCGCGCTTGAGCTCCGGGAATCCCTCCACGTGCCCGTTGTGCATCCACAGCCAGCGTCCGTACGCGAACGGATGGCAGTTGCTGCGCTGCACGGGGCTGCCGGTCGAGGCGCGGACGTGCGCGAACAGCAGGGGTGTGCGGATCTGCCCGGCGATCTCCCGGAGGTTCTCGTCGTTCCAGGCCGGCAGGATGCTCTTGAACACGGCGGGCGCCGGCCCCTCGCCGTACCACCCGATGCCGTAACCGTCGCCGTTGGTGGTCGTGTGCCCGAGCCGGGAGCGCAGGCTCTGCTCGATGAGCGAGTGAACCGGCTGGAAGAGCAGGGCCCCGGCGAGAACGGGATCTCCGCAGTACGCCATCCATCTGCACATCGGCTGCTCAGTCCCCCCGGTGACGCCTCCGTCGAATTCCGCACGACATGCAAAAAACTCTATCGGCCGGAAAGTTCGGCGCATGGCATCAATTGGGTCGTTTTACCTCTTTATGGCTATATACCGAGACGGCGTCGGGAAAGCTTCCCAGGCAGCCGTTCAAAGGATGAATCATGAGCAACCTCATCGTCATTTCCTATCCCGACGTCGCCACCGCCACAGCGGTGCGTGATCGCCTGCTCGACCTCCAGCGTCAGAACCTGATCACGATGGAGGACGTCGCCGTCGTCGAGCGCCGGCGGGACGGCAAGATCAAGATGCACCAGGCCAGCAACATGGCCGGCATGGGGGCGGCCAGCGGCGCCCTCTGGGGCGGCCTGATCGGGCTGCTGTTCTTCATGCCGCTGTTCGGCATGGCCCTGGGCGCCGCCACCGGTGCCGCCGGCGGCGCGATGGCCGACATCGGCGTCAACGACGACTTCATGCGCCAGGTCTCCGAGCGGCTGGAGCCCGGCATGGCCGCGCTGTTCGTCCTGGTCGTCCGGAGCACCCCGGACAAGGTCATCCCGGAGATCAAGCCCTTCGGCGGGAACGTCCTCCAGACGTCGCTCAGCCACGAGGAGGAGGCCCAGCTCCGCGAGATGGTGCAGGGCGCCGTCTAGCTCGTCCGGAGCACCGAGCGCACGAGATCCCCGGAATCCGCCGCACGGGTGCCGGGGATCTCCATGCCCGCCCTCCCGCCGATGAGCTGACCGTTTTATGACCATACGTTCTGTACGTTCGGTTTTGGGCCCTCGACACCCCACCCGGAACCGAAGAGGAGCGACCCATGGAGCACCACGACGTGCCCGGCACAACGACTTCCCGCCGCGGCATCCCGTGGCTGATCGCGACGGCCGTCGCCCCTCTCCTCCTCCCGTGGTGCTCCGCGCTCGTCCCGGCGGCGTCGGCCGACGCCGCGGCGGAGGGCCGTCAGCCCGCGCGGCCGACCATCGTGTTCGTCCACGGGGCGTTCGCCGACTCCTCCAGCTGGAACGGGGTCGTGTCCCGGCTGGCCGCGGACGGCTATCCGGCGATCGCCGTGGCCAACCCGCTGCGCGGCGTCAAGAGCGACGCCGCCTACGTGTCCTCCGTCCTCGGCACGGTCAAGGGCCCCGTCGTGCTCGTCGGGCACTCGTACGGCGGGATGGTGATCACCCAGGCCGCGGCCGGCGCCAAGAACGTCAAGAGTCTCGTCTACGTGGCCGGCTTCGCCCCGGCCGCCGGGGAGAGCGCCCTGAAGCTGTCGGGCCGGTTCCCCGGCAGCACGCTCGGTCCCGCGCTGACGCCTCCGGTGCGGATCCCCGGCGGCGGCGCCGACCTCTACATCCGGCAGAGCAGGTTCTGGAAGCAGTTCGCCGCCGACCTGCCGGAGGGGCAGGCCAGGCTGATGGCCGTCGCCCAGCGCCCCGTCACGGAGGCCGCGCTCGGCGAGCCGGCCACCGGCGCGCCCGCGTGGAAGACGATACCCTCCTGGTTCGTCTACGGGGAGCGGGACAAGAACATCCCGGCGGCCGTCCACGCGTTCATGGCCAAGCGGGCCGGCGCCAAGGAGACCGTCGAGGTCAAGGGAGCCTCACACGTCGTGATGCTCTCGCGCCCCGCCGCGGTCGCGAAGACGATCGAGGACGCCGCGGGGGCGAAGTAGGAGAGCCATGGCCAAGCTGTTGTCGGTCAACGTGGGCCTTCCCCAGGACGTCGCCTGGCAGGGCAGGACGGTGCGCACCGGCGTGTGGAAGCGGGCCGTGACCGGCCCCCGGATGGTGCGGCGGCTCAATGTCGAGGGCGATGGCCAGGGCGATCTCGCCGGGCACGGCGGCGAGTACCGCGCCGTCCTGGTGTACCAGCTCGACTCCTACCGCCACTGGCAGGAGCACCTGCGCCGCGACGACTTCGCCTACGGGCAGTTCGGCGAGAACTTCACCGTCGACGGGCTGCCCGACGACGAGGTCCGCATCGGCGACAGGTTCCGGGTGGGTGAGGCGCTCTTCGAGGTCACCCAGCCGCGCGTCACCTGCTACCGGGTGGGGCTGCGGATGGGGGAGCCGCGGATGGCCGCCCTGCTGGTGGCCCACCGGCGTCCCGGTTTCTACCTGAGGGTTCTCGCCGAGGGGCGGGTGGAGGCGGGGCAGGAGATCGTCAAGATCGCCTCCGGCCCCGAGGAGATGACGGTCGCGGACATCGACGCGCTCCTGTACCTGCCGGGCCACCCCCGCGACGACCTCGTCCGGGCGCTGCGCGTCCCCGCGCTCAGTCCCGGCTGGAAGGCGTCGCTGCGGGCGCTGCTCGACCAGGCCGGCGCTTCCGGCGCGCCGGCCGGCAACGCGGGGCTGGCCCCCGCCGCCCCGCCCCCGGCCTGGACCGGGTTCCGGCCGCTCCGGGTCAGGCGGATCGACGTGGAGAGCGCCGGCGTGTTCTCCGTGACCCTGACCGCCCCCGACGGCACGCCGGTCCCCGCGGCGCTGCCCGGCCAGTTCCTCACCGTCCGGCTGCGGCCCGGCGGCGGGCCGGCGCTCGTCCGCAGTTACTCGCTGTCGGGCCCGCCGGACCGCGGGGAGTACCGCCTCAGCATCAAGCGGGAACCGCACGGGGCCGCCAGCGGATGGCTGCGAGCCCGTCTGCGGGCCGGGGACCTCCTCGACTGCGCCGCCCCGCGCGGCGCCTTCACCCTCACGGCCGGCGACGGCCCCGTCCTGCTGATCTCGGCCGGCATCGGCGTCACGCCCGTCCTCGCCATGCTGCACGCGCTGGCCGCCGGCCGTTCCACGCGAGAGGTGTGGTGGGTGTACGGCGCCCGCGACGGCGCCGAGCATCCCTTCGCCGAGGAGAGCCGCACCCTGCTGGGCCGGCTCCCCAACGCCCACCGGCACGTCTCCTACAGCCGCCCGGCGCCCGGCGACCGGCAGGGGCGCGACTACGACGCCGCGGGCCGGATCTCCGCCGGCCTGCTCCGCGACCTCGGCGTGCCACACGGCGCCGACGCCTACGTGTGCGGCCCTCCCGCGCTGATGCGCGACCTCCCCGGCGCGCTCGCGGCCTCGGAGCTCGCGCCGTCCCACGTCCACACGGAGGTCTTCGGCGCCGGCCCCGCGCTGACGCCGGGCGTCGCGGCCGCCTCGCAGCGGCCGGTCCACCCGCCCACCGGCCCGCCGGGTGACGGGCCGGTGGTCTCCTTCGCGCGCAGCGGCCTGACGGTGAGCTGGAGCAGCGCGTACGCGAGCCTGCTGGAGCTGGCGGAGGCCTGCGACGTGCCCACCCGCTGGTCGTGCCGGACAGGCGTCTGCCACAGCTGCGAGAGCGGGCTGCTGGCCGGAAGCGTCGCCTACTCGCCCGAGCCGCTCGACGCGCCCGCCGAGGGCGACACGCTCATCTGCTGCTCCCGGCCGCGCGAGGACGTCGTCCTGGACCTGTAGACCAGGCCGGCGTCAGCGGTTCAGCCCTGGGCCTTCTGCTCCTTCTCCTTCTCCGGGTTGCAGTACGGGCAGGCGGGCGCGGGGTCGACGCAAACCTTGACGGAGTCGCTGTTGTTCGACGGGTCGAGCTCCATCTCCTTGCTGCCGGCCGTGGCGGTGTTGACGGTCTCGGCGACCGTGGTGGCCTTGGCCTGGACGACCAGGGTGGCCGTGGCGCCGGCGGCGAGCGTGCCCACCGTCCAGGCCCCGCCGGCGTACGTGCCGGTGGACGGCGTCGCCGACAGGAGGCCGAGCCCGGCCGGGAGTGCGTCCTTGACGACGACGCCGGTCGCGTCGTTCGGCCCGGCGTTGCGGACGGTCACGTGGTAGGCGACCATCCCGCCGACGGAGACCCGGACCTGCTCGGCCGACTTGACCACGCTCAGGTCGACGGCCGGGTTGACCTCGGTGACGGTGTCACCGCTGGTGGAGGTCAGCGGCTCGGGCTGGGGGCCGAGCCGGTTGTCGTAGGTGACCGTGCCCTGGTTGGTGACCCGCTTGCCCGCGGCGGCCACGCCGACCTTGACCCGGAACTCCACGGTGGTGCCGCCGGGCAGGATGTCGCTGTTGGGCAGGTTGCCCCCGGCCGTGGCCGTCGCGCCGTTGCCCAGCGTGAAGGCGATCTTCCCGGTGCCCGGGTCGAACGCGGCCTGGTCGTCGCCGGCCACGTCGGTCTTGGCGCCGGCGTTCGGGCCGCTCACGACCTGGAGCGAGCCGGGCACCAGGGAGGTACCCGGCGGGACGGCGTCGCTCAGTCGGACGTTCTCGGCCACGCCGCCGCCCTTGTTGACCGCGGTCAGCCGGTAGGTGATCACATCCCCCACGTCGACCGGCCCCTGCGGGCTCGCGGTCTTGGTCACGATGACGCACGGCGCGGTGCCGAAGAAGACGTCGTCGAGGAAGTTGCCCACGCTACGGCTCCCTCCGGCGGCGGAGAGGGAGCGGAAGGCGAACCTGGTGGTCGTCTGGCCGGCGGGCACGGTGTAGGCGCCGGAGTAGGTGCCCCACTTCGTGGTGCCGTCCGACATGGTCGCCTGCTGCGCCGGGCCGGCTGGATCGCCGATGTCCAGTGCCATCGTGTCGGTGCCGGAGCGCCCGCGGTGGGACAGCCGCCAGTACAGCTTCTGCCCCGGCGTGGTCGCATGGTCCTGGTACAGGGTGGCGACCTGGGTCGCGTTCAGCTCGGCGAACTGGCCCCCCTCGAGGGGCGGGACGCCCATCCGGGTGCTCCAGAGCTCGATCATGTGGTCGGAGGCGGTCGTCCGCCAGCCCGGCACCGAGTTCGGGCGGTTCTGCGTGGCGTCGGGGAACTGGAGCCACGACGCGCCGGTGATGACGGGCTGCTCGAAGCCGCCGTTGACCAACGCCACCCGCTCGGGGCAGGAGGCCGGATCCGGCGCGGCCACCCGGGCCGGGCCGGCGTGGGTGCCGGCCGCCGGCGCGGTGTCGGCCAGCACCGCAGGGGACAGCGTCAGTGGCAGGGCCATCGCCGCCAGCGCGGCGACCGGGTAACACATCCCGCGGATGTGCCTCATGGTGATGTTCCTCTCGTCGGGCGGAAACCGCCTCCGTCCACCAGCGCCGGGCAACCGGCACTGGCACCGCATGGCAGGTTCGCCCGGCGGGACGACCGGCCGGGACGTGACACCGGCCGACCGGCGAACTTTTGACACGATCTTGTTCCTGCCGGGAACGGCCGCATGGTGAGGCCAGCCAATAGAATTTTCCAGTTGCTGGAAGTTTCCATCGGGCGTACATTGGCGCCATGCAGGAGTCGCGGCGTGAACGGAAGAAGCGCGAGACCCGGCGGCGGATCGTCCTGGCCGCCATCAGGCTGTTCGAGGAGCAGGGGTACGAGCGGACCACGGTGGCGCAGATCGCCGCGGCGGCGGACGTCGACCCCAAGACGTTCTTCAACTACTTCCGTACCAAGGACGACGTCCTGTTCGTCGACATCGGACAGGACTTCGACGTGCTGCTCGGGGCGATCGCGCGGCGCCGGCCACACGAGAGCCCGGGCGAGGTGCTGGCGAGGGGGTTCCAGGAATACGCCGCCCACCGCCGGCCCAAGGCTCCGGTCAGGGAGCCCGAGGAGCTGCCGGCGGCGGCCCGGCTGGCCCTGACGACGCCGGCGCTGCAGGCCAAGGGCCTCTACCTGCTGCAGGACCTGCAGCAACGGGTCGCCGGCGAGCTGCTGAAGGCGTTCCCCGGGCTTGATCCGATCACCGCGGCGGCGATGATCGGGTCCGTGATGGGCGCGATCCAGCAGGCGAGCCTGACCAGTGTCCGGCTCGGCCGCTCGCAGGAGGAGCTGTGGGAGGCCGCCGGTCAGGGCCTCGACCTCGCCAAGCACGGCCTGCTCTCGGTGCGGCAGCCCACCGAGCAGCCATGAGACCAGGCACGAGAGAGGATCGGCTCGTCATGGACGGCCAAAAGAGCATCCGGCACCTCGCCCGCGACGCACGGCGCGTCATGCGGGACGGCCCCGGGGAGATCGCGCGGCGGCAGCGCGACCGCCTGGCCCGGATGGTGGCCCACGCTCGCGCCCGCTCGCCCTACTACCGCGCGCTGTACCAGGACCTGCCGGAGCACGTCGACGACCCGGCGCTGCTGCCGGTCACCGGCAAGAAGACGCTGATGGCCGCCTTCGACGACTGGGTCACCGACCGCGAGGTGACCCTGGAGCGGGTGGAGGCGTTCGTGGCCGACCCCGGCCTCGTGGGGCAGCGGTTCCAGGGCCGGTACCTGGTGGCGACCACCTCCGGCACCAGCGGCCTGCGTGGCCTCTTCGTGATGGACGACCGCGACCTGGCCGTGCGCACCGCGCTCGGCGTGCGCGTCGGCGGGCTGTCGGCCCGCGATGTCGTCCGGACCCTCGCCCGCGCCGGCCGGACCGCCGTCGTCACCGCGCCCGGCGGCCATTTCTCCACCGTCGCGGCGACGGTCCGGTTCGGCCTGGACCGGCCGTGGCTCGGGCGGATGATGCGGATCTTCTCGATCGACCAGCCGATGGCGGGGCTGGTCGACGAGCTCAACCGGTACGACCCCGCGAGCATCGCCGGCTTCACGGGCATGCTCACGCTGCTGGCCGGGGAGCAGGAGGCGGGCCGTCTGCACGTCCGCCCGGCGATCGTCATCCCCGGCGGCGAGACGTTGACCCCGGGGGCCCGGGAGCGGATCGCCACCGCGTTCCAGGCCAAGGTGCGCGCCGCCTACGCCTCCACCGAGTGCGGATTCCTCAGCTCCGGCTGCGCGCACGGCTGGTACCACGTCAACAGCGACTGGGCCGTGCTGGAGCCGGTCGACGCCGACCACCGGCCTGTCCCGCCGGGTGTCCAGTCGCACACGGTCCTGGTGAGCAACCTCGCCAACCGGGTCCAGCCGATCCTGCGCTACGACCTGGGGGACAGCGTCCTGCTCCGCCCCGACCCCTGCCCGTGCGGCAGCCCGCTCCCGGCCATCCGCGTGCAGGGCCGCGCCGCCGACCTGCTCACCTTCCCCACCGAGCGCGGCGAGCACGTCAGCCTCTCGCCCATGCTGTTCGGCGCTCTGCTGGACCGGATACCCGGCGTCGGCCAGTTCCAGATCCTCCAGACCGCGGACACCACCCTGCGCGTCCGCCTGCGGTCCGGCGACGCCGCCGACACCGACCGCGTGTGGGAGACCGTGCGCGACGAGATCACCCGGCTGCTCACCGAGCACAAGGCCGGTGACATCACCCTCGAACGCGCCGGCGAACCGCCGCAGCGGTCACCCGGCGCCAAGTTCCGCAGGATCATCCCCCTGCCCAGGCCCTGACCGCTGGAAAGAGAGATCCCCGGGACTCGGTGGACGAGTCCCGGGGATTGTCGGCTGACGGCGTCGGGGCAGGCCGATCCGCAGCCGAGCCTGTTGGAGACCGAGGCTGCTAGTAGCCGAGGCGCTTCAGGTCGGGCTGCTCGGCGCCCGACTGCGGGACGTCGCCGCGGTACGGGCCGGTGATGACCGGCGGCACGAACGTCTCCTTGACCGTGCGGGCGTTCACCCAGCGGATCAGGTTGAAGATCGAGCCGGCCTTGTCGTTGGTGCCCGAGGAGCGGGCGCCGCCGAACGGCTGCTGGCCCACGACCGCGCCCGTCGGCTTGTCGTTGACGTAGAAGTTGCCCGCCGAGAAGCGCAGCCGCTCCGAGGCCGAGGCGATCGCGTAGCGGTCCTGGGCGATGAGCGAGCCGGTCAGCGCGTACGGCGAGACGGACTCCATCTGGTCGAGCACCCGGTCGAAGTCGCCGTCGTCGTAGACGTGGACGCCGAGGATCGGGCCGAAGTACTCCTTGACGAAGACCTCGTCCGTCGGGTCGGCGCACTCCATGACGGTCGGCTTGACGAAGTAGCCGGCGGAGTCGTCGTAGGAGCCGGTGAGCACGTCCACATGGGACGCCTGGCGGGCGCGGTCGATGGCGGCCTTGTGCTTGGCGAAGGCCCGCTCGTCGATCACGGCGCCCATGAACGTCGACAGGTCGCCCGTGACGTCGCCCACGGTCAGGGACTCGGCCACGGCCACGAACTCGTCGCGCATGCGCGTCCAGAGCGAGCGCGGCACGTACGCCCGCGACGCCGCCGAGCACTTCTGGCCCTGGTACTCGAAGGCGCCCCTGATCAGCGCGGTCTGGAGCGCGCCGAGGTCGGCCGACGGGTGGGCGAGCACGAAGTCCTTGCCGCCGGTCTCGCCGACGAGGCGCGGGTAGCTCCGGTAGGAGCCGATGTTCGTGCCGACCGTCTTCCACAGATGCTGGAACGTCGCGGTCGAGCCGGTGAAGTGGATGCCCGCGAGGGCGGGGTGGGCCAGCGCCACCTCGGAGACGGCCTGGCCGTTGCCCGTGACCATGTTGATCACACCGGGCGGCAGGCCGGCCTCCTCCAGCAGCCGCATCGTGAAGTGCGCCGCGAACTGCTGCGTGGGCGACGGCTTCCAGACGACGACATTGCCCATGAGGGCGGCGGAGGTCGGGAGGTTCCCGGCGATGGCGGTGAAGTTGAACGGCGTGATCGCCAGCACGAAGCCTTCGAGCGGCCGGTACTCCATCCGGTTCCACACACCCGGCGACGACGCCGGCTGGTCGGTGTACAGCTGCCGCGCGTACGCCACGTTGAACCGCAGGAAGTCGATCAGCTCGCACGCGGAGTCGATCTCCGCCTGCTGCGCCGACTTGGACTGCCCGAGCATGGTCGCGGCGTTCAGCGTCGCCCGCCACGGCCCGGCCAGCAGGTCCGCGGCCTTGAGGAAGATCGCCGCCCGCTCGTCGAACGACAGCGCCCGCCACGCGGGGGCGGCCGCGAGCGCGGTGGAGACGGCCTCCTCGACGTCCTGGACGGTGGCGTCGTGGGTGCGGCCGAGCACGGCCGCCTTGTTGTGCGGCTGCACCACGTCGATCGGGGCGCCGCCGCCCATCCGCTGCCGGCCGCCGATCGTCATCGTGAGGTCGATCGACGCCCCGGACAGCTCCTTGATCCGGTTCTCCAGCGTGGAGCGCTCGGCGCTGCCCGGCGCGTAGGAGTACACCCGCTCGTTGGCCGGCGTGGGCACGTTGGTGATGGCGTCCATTTACTTACCCCCAAGGGCACGAAGGAAGAAGGCGACGTTGGCCGGGCGCTCGGCCAGGCGGCGCATGAAGTAGCCGTACCAGTCGTCGCCGTACGGGACGTAGACGCGGACCGTGTGGCCGGCCCCCGCCAGGGCCTCCTGCCGGTCGGTCCGGATGCCGTAGAGCATCTGGTACTCGTAGTCCCCGACGGAGCGGCCGAACCGGTCGGCGAGCAGCTCGGTGACGGCGATCAGCCGGTCGTCGTGCGTCGCCACCATGGGATACCCCTTCCCCGCCATGAGGATCCGCAGGCATCGCACGTACGCCCGGTCGACGTCGCCCTTGCTCTGGTGGGCGACCGAGGCGGGCTCCCGGTAGGCGCCCTTGACCAGCCGCACCCGGCTGCCCTCGACGGCCAGGTCGCGGCAGTCCTGGACGCTGCGGAACAGGTACGCCTGGATCGCCACGCCCGTCGACGGGTGGTCCTCGCGCAGCGCGCGCAGGATGCCGAGCGTCGAGTCGACGGTGGTGTGGTCCTCCATGTCGAGGGTGACGGTCGAGCCGTTCGCGCCGGCGGCGGCGCAGATCTCGCGGGCGTGGTCCAGCGCCATCGCGTCGTCGAGCCGCTGGCCGACGGCCGAGAGCTTGACGGACACCTCGACGCTCGGGCCCAGGCCGAGGGGGCGCAGGGACTCCAGCAGCGTGACGTACGCCTTGGCGGTCGCGGCGGCGGCGCCCGCGTCGCGGGTCTCCTCGCCGAGATGATCCACGGTCACGGTCAGTTTCGCGTCGGTGAGCCGTTGGATGGCCGTACGGGCCTCCTCGACGCTCTCGCCGGCGACGAACCGGTCGACGACCTTCCGCGTGAGCGGGAAACCGGACACGGAGCGGCGCACCAGCGCGCTCCGGGACGTGGCGAGCAATACTTGACCGAGCATGTAATCAGCCTAAAACCGCAGCTCAACCGGGGCCATCCACACTCGTAACGCCCAATGTGGCAGGCTGTCATACACATGGACAACTCGGCTGATCTGCAGGACATCGTCGATGAGCTCGCCCGCCTGCTCGGGGCCTCCGCGACGCTGGAGGACCGCTCGTTCCGCCTGCTCGCGTACGGCGCGCAGCACGGCGACATCGACACCGTGCGGCAGGAGTCGATCCTGCGCCGCCGCGCCACGCCGGAGGTCCGCGACTACTTCGAACGGTACGGCATCGCCCGCGCCGGCCACCCGGTGCGCATCCCGGCCGACGCCGACCTCAAGGTGCTGGCCCGGGTCTGCTGGCCGCTGCGGCACCAGGACGTCACCTACGGCTACCTGTGGCTGCTCGACTCCGGCAGCCTCACCGACGAGGTGCTGAGGCGGGCCGAGCCGCTGGTGGGACGCGCCGCCGCCGCGCTGGCGCAGGAGGCCCGCGGCCGCCGCGACGCCGGGCGCGACCTGCGGGCGCTGCTCTCGGCCGACCCCGAGGAGCGCGCGGGCGCCTCGCTGGAGGTGCTCGGCCCGGTCGCGGCGATCGCGGTGCGCGAGTCGGAGGAGCGGGTGGCGGCCCTGTGGACACTGCCGCGCGGCGTGCTGGCCCGGCCCGGCTCGCCGGTCGCGCTGCTCGCCCCGGCCCACCTGGCCGCCGAGGTCGCGCGCACGGTCCAGGCCGCGTACGGAACGGCGGCCGGCATCGGGGCGACCCGGCGTGACCCGGGGGAGGCGTGGCAGAGCTGGCGGGAGGCGCGGCAGGCGCTGCGCATCGCCGAGCACTTCCCGCGCTTCGCGCCCGTCGCCCGCTGGGAGGACCTGGGCGCGCACCGGCTGCTGGCCCGCCTCGGCCAGGCCGACCTGACGGAGCTGGCGGCCGAGACCGCCGTGCTGGACCCGGAGCTGGGCCACACCGTGGAGACGTACCTCGACCTCGGCGGCCACGCCCAGAAGACGGCGGCCGAGCTGGGCATCCACCGCCAGACGCTCTACTACCGGCTGGGCAAGGCGGAGCGGCTGCTGGGCCGCGACCTGTCGGACGGCGACGACCGCCTGGCCGTCCACCTGGGCCTCAAGGCCGCCCGGCTCGTCTGAGGGCGGGTCCTCGGCGAGGCGCTCAGGACAGGTGGCGCAGGGCCGAGGCGTCGCCGGGGCCGCCCCGCGCGGCCAGGAGCCCCGCCACCCGGCCCTGGTGCCCGGCGTCCTTGTGGCCGTCGTACTTGAACTTGCCGCGGATCTCCTCGACGGTGAGCCGCAGCCCCTGGAGCCCCGACAGCAGCCGTGGCATGGCGGCGGGGTCCCCGGCCTCCGCGTCGAGGTCGCCGAGCTGGGCCCGGAGGATCTCCAGCTTGCCCTCGGGGTCCGCGACGATCTCGGCGTGGCAGGCGAGCTGGACGGCCGAGTAGTAGGTGGTCGGGACGCCGAGCGCCGGGTCGGTGCCCGGCTCGGCCCGCCACGAGCCCGGGATGTACGCCCAGGGGCCGGCGACGGACAGGAGCACCTTCGGGTTCTCCTCGACGGCCGCCCAGACGGGGTTGGGCCGGGCCAGGTGGAGGAGAACCGTCCGGTCGTCGTACAGGAGGAACTGGGTGGGGACCACCACGGGGAGATCGCGGCCCCGGCCGGCGGCGATGAGCTGCCCGAACGAGTTGGCCCTGACGTAGGCGAGGGACTGCTGCTCGTCGCCGGCGTCCCAGGGGTGAATCAGCATGCGGGGGATCATACGTCCCGTACGGGCCGGACACGGGGAGCGGGTCCGGCCCGGGGGATCAGGCGCAGGCGGCCTCGTACACGCGGACGAGCTCCTGGCTGACGCGCTCCCAGGAGTAGCGGGAGCGGGCGCGGTCGGCGCCGGCGTAGCCGAGCGCGGTCCGCAGCGTGCCGTCCGCGAGCAGCTCGCGGGCCAGGCGGGCGGTCTGGGCCGGGCGGTCCGGCGGCACCAGCAGGCCGGTCACGCCGTCGATGACGGAGTCGAGGTGGGCGCCCACGGCGGAGGCGATCACCGGAACGCCGCAGGCCATGGCCTCCAGGGCGACGATGCCGGTCGTGGACTCGCGGGGGACGGTCACCACGGCGTCGGCGCCGCGCATGAGCTTGGGGACGGCGGTCCGCTTGACCTGGCCGAGCAGGGTCACGCGGTCGGCCACGCCGAGCTGCTCGGCCAGGGCCCGCAGGCGGCGCGCCTCCCGGTCGTCGCCGAGCTGCTCAGGGTCCGGCCCGCCGGCGATGACGAGCTCGACGTCCGTCAGGCCCTGCAGGGCCCGGATGATCGTGTGCGCGCCGCGGTCGGGGGAGAGGGCTCCGACGTGCAGCAGCCGCTTGTGCGAGCCGCGCGTCGCGGCCGGGCCGGTGCGGTGGAAGCGCTCGGTGTCGACGCCGTAGGGGACGATGGCGATGTTGTTGCGCGGCACGCCGAGCCGGATCAGCGCCGACTCCTCGTCGTTGGAGCCCGCGATGACCGCGTTGGCGCGGCGGCCGAGCGCCCGCTCCAGCTTGATGTGGGCGGCGTCGACCGAGTGGAAGGTCTGCGTCACCGGCACGTCCAGGCCCTTGGCGCCGGCCACGGCGGCCAGCCCGCCGGTCCAGGAGTGGGCGTGGATCACGTCCGGGCGCTCCTGGCTCCAGCGATTGGTCAGGTGACGGCCGATCTCGTTGAGGTACGGCATGACGTCGTCCGGCCGCAGGTCCTGGGCCGGGCCCACGTCGATGTGCTCCACCGTGACCCCCGGGGCCACCCGCGTCCTGGGCTTGCCCTCGGCGCTGTCCCGGCGGGAGTAGATCGTGACGTGGTGCTCACGCCCCAGCTCGCGGGCTACGGCGTGGATCTGGTGGCGCTTGCTGCCGTTGACGGAAGCGACGATCGCGATATTCATGGCACACCTCAGGTGGAAAGCACAAAGAACAGCCTTCAAGGTGTGCCTGCGTCTTAGGCACGGATATCTGTGCTGAAGACTTTACCCGGAACGGGCCCACGCGCAAACCCCGACAGAACCGACTTCTCGCCCAAATACCGCGTACTACCCGCTGGAGCTCCAAGAATTCCGGCCACGCCGGGACGGACTCCGGCGGAAACCGCGAGGTCAGACGCCGCGCAGCGCCAGGACGACGATCTCGTCCCACACCTGGCCACCCGAGAACGCGCTGCGGTCCGCCTCCACGGCCTTGACCACCGTCGCCGGGGACTGCCCCGCGCACCGGCCCAGCACGTCCGCCAGCCGCTCCTCGCCGTACGGCTCACCGGCCTCGTTGCGGGAGGAGACCAGCCCCTCGGAGTAGAGCACCAGGGTCTGGCCCATGCCGACCGTGATCTCCTCCACCGCGGTCTCGGCCGCGGGTGAGATGCCCAGCGGAACGCCGCCGCCCGCCGCGAACCGCACGCTCCCGTCCGGCTGCATCAGCGCCGCCGGATGGTGCCCGGCCGACGACAGCCGGATCCGCCGCCCCTGCACGAACCCCGCCACCGCCATGACGAACATGCCCGAGCCCTGCTTCATCAGGGCCTCGTTCACCTTGCGCACGACCACGTCCGGGTCGGACTCCCAGGCGCTCAGCACCCGCAGCCCGCCCCTGACCAGGGCGCTGACCGAGGCGGCCTCCTCGCCCTTGCCGACGGCCCCGCCCAGGGCGAACCCCCACCCGCCCTCCACGGGGAACACGTCGTAGAACTCCGCCCCCACCGAGGCGCCCGGATGGTAGATGGCGCTCGCCTCGTACCCCGGCACGTCCGGCAGGTTGCGCGGCGCGACACTGGCCGACAGCGCGTCCGCCGCCCGCGAGCGCCGCTGGAAGCTTCGCTGCGCCCGTACGGCGAGCCCGAGCTGCAGCCCCACCTCCTGCATGACTCCCAGATCGGCCAGCGTGAACGGCGGACGGTGGTGCTCGCGCACCAGCGTCAGCGTGCCGTCGCCGGTGCCGATCGGCACGCACAGCAGTGAGCCCGCGCCCATCGCGGTCAGCAGCGGCCCGTCCGCGCAGAAGCCGAGCAGCGTCTCGTCGTCCACCATCTCGTGGACGACGCCCGAGCCGCGCGCCAGCACCTGCGCCACCACCTGGGCGGCCGCCGGCTCCGCGCCCTCGACCTGCCGTACCAGTCCGCCGAGAGGATGGTCCTTGGGCGCCACCACCACCGAGCGGCGCGGCAGCCCGTCGCGGACGACGTCGGCGATCACCCAGTCGGCCCAGCCGGCCGCCAGCAGCCGCGTGGCGCGGGGGAGCGCGACCGGCTGCCGCAGCGCCTCCTCGTCCAGCAGCAGCGCGCCCATGCGGGCCAGCAGGTCCTGCCGCCGGGCCGCCGCCATCAGCAGCGCGCCGTCGGACTGCTCCGGCCGCTCCGCCGCCGGCCCCGGGAGCTGCACCTCGGTCGGCAGCGCCACGGCGGCCACCATCTGCTGCGGCTCGCCCGGCATCGTCAGCCGGGTCAGGGCGAGCTGGACGGTGTGCGTGCGTCCCTGGTGCGCCAGCCGCGTCTCGAACGCGGCCGGCTGCCCGGTCTGCAGCACCGACGTCAGGTGCGAGCGGAACGCGGCCCGCCGCGACACGTCCACCAGCAGCGGGAACGAGCGGCCCACGAGATAGCCGTCGGGGCTGCCCAGCACCCGTGAGGTCTCGCCGTTGACGCGCCGCACCACGCCGCCGCCGTCCAGCACGATCACCGGCACCGGGAACGCGCGGAACACCTGCCGCAGCAGCTTCAGCTCCCGTTGGGGGCCGTCCTTCTTGCCGCCCTGCCGCCTGTCGGAGGCCCTGCTCAGCTCGGCGCGCGCCTCGGCCAGCAGCTCGGTCGCGGTGTCGAGCTCGGCGAGCGCGGCGTCGAGGGTAGGGGCGAGTTCGGACGGGTAGGCCGTCCTCGCCTCACGCAGAGACGTGACGCGCGCCGAGAGCGCGTCCAGAGCGTGTTCGAGGTCCGGCACAGTCATGCTCTGACGCTACGCCACACGGGATAATGCTAGCTATAAGGGGTAGGGAGGCGAAGCTATGGAATCGACCGTGACGATGATCACCCCCGGCCTCGCGCGTGACCTCGCGGCACTCGGCCGCCTGGACGAGGCCACCTCGACCGAGAGCGTGCTGCGCGGCCTCACCACGGCGCTGGCCGACGGCGTGCCCGGCTGCTCGGGCAGCTCGGCCGAGCACTGGCGCGACCAGCGCGTCCTCGTCTCCGGCTCGCACAGCGAGCTGATCACGCTGGCCGAGGAGGAGCGCCGCCTGGGGGAGGGGCCCTCCGCTGACGCGCGCCGCACCGCCGGCCAGGTGGTGGTCGGCGACGTGCTCGACGAGGGCCGCTGGCCCCGCTACGCCGCCCTGGCCAACCGCTGGGGGGTCCGCTCGGTCCTCGTCCTGCCCATCAAGGTCGCCCCCGCGTTGCTGCTCGTCGGCCTCTACTCCGTACGGCCCGGCGCGTTCTCCCAGGTGGCCGCGCACGCGCTCGCCGAGATGCTGACCCAGCAGGTCGGCGTCGCCATGGCGAACATGTGGGACTTCGAGGAGGTCCGCACCGACGCCGCCCAGCTCCAGGAGGCGCTCAACGGCCGGGCCGTCATCGACCAGGCCAAGGGCATCATCATGCAGACCAGCGGCTGCACCGCCGAGGCCGCCTTCGAGGAGCTGCGCCGGATCTCCCAGCACCACCAGGTCAAGGTGGCCGACCTGGCCAGGCTGCTCGTGGACGAGCACCAGCGGAAGTCACGCCGCTGAGGGTCACGCCGTAGATGGTCACGCCGCCGAGGGGCGCCACCCGGCTAGCCGAACGCCGCCAGCGCGTCGTCCAGCGTGTCGTACAGCGGCAGCCGCTGCGCCAGGCCGGTGATCCACATCACCTTGGACTTCGAGTACTCGACCCCCACCAGGGCGAACCTGGAACTGGCGGCCAGGCTTGTCTGCCACTGGTGCACGATCAGCCCCAGGGCGCGCGAGTCCAT
Organism: Nonomuraea sp. 3-1Str; assembly: GCF_031570565.1. Lineage (NCBI taxonomy): Bacteria > Bacillati > Actinomycetota > Actinomycetes > Streptosporangiales > Streptosporangiaceae > Nonomuraea > Nonomuraea sp. 3-1Str. The sequence continues at coordinate 88,700 of NZ_JALHBK010000015.1, read as the reverse complement.
GAACGTCACTCCGGCCAGGTCCAGGATCAGATCCGGGCCCGACAGGGACAGGTAGTCGGCGAACTGCTCGCGCGTCGTCGCGTCGAGCACCCCGTCGACCTTGACCACAGTGATCTCGTTCACGGTCGACGACGTCAGGCTCAGAGCGGCCACAGAGCCCTCACCGTTCTCCGGCATTGTCACGGGGCAACCCTACTGTCACCGCGGTGGGGAGGCATACGCCCCGCGGGATGAGGCATACTGGAAGCTGAAGTCCAGCAGAGGGCTTTCGTCTCGAAGTTAGACGCGAGGCGTGCCTCTGCATGGGCTTTTTTTCGGTGGAGGCCGCCCTGCGACCCATATGAGGAGCAGCGATGGCCCTGCAGGAACTCGTTCTCGAGGAGTTGACCGCCGAAGAGCTCCTGGCCGAGATGGTCAGGATCGACACCCCCGACAGCCTGCGGGAACGGCTGCGCGAGCGCATCGTGGAGATGCACCGCCCGCTGGCCATGGAGATCGCCCGGCGCTACCGCTACCGCGGCGAGCCGCTGGAGGACCTGCTCCAGGCCGCGTACGTGGGTCTGATGAAGGCCATCAACGGCTTCGACCCGACCCTCGGCCACGCCTTCCGCGGCTATGCCGTCGTCACGATGACCGGCGAGGTCAAGCGCCACTTCCGCGACCGCACCTGGGCCATCCGCGTCCCCCGCCTCTACCAGGAGCGCCGCTCCGAGCTGAACCGGCTCGTCGCCGATCTCAGCCAGACGCTCGGCCGCTCGCCGACGGTCGCCGAGCTCGCCGCCAAGATGAACATCAGCGAGGAGGACGTCCTGCTCACGCTGGACGCCTCCGCCGCCTACAGCACGCTGTCGCTGGACGCGCCGCTCGGCACCGACGACGACGCCGCCTCGCTCGGCGACGTCATCCCGGAGGACGACGACACCCTCAGCACCATGCTTGACCGCGAGGCGGTCAAGCCGCTCATCGACGCCCTGCCCTCCCGCGAGAAGCACATCCTGCTCCTGCGCTTCTTCGGCAACATGACGCAGGCCGAGATCGCGGCGGAGTTCGGCATCTCGCAGATGCACGTGTCCCGGATCCTGCGCAAGGTCCTCGACCAGTTGCGCGCCGAGCTTGTCGGCTGAGAGGGCGGAACGCCGGGTGCACGAGGACAGGCATCCTCACGACGCGGGTCTGACGGGCCCGCCACCCGGCACGCCCATCAGGAACATCACCTTCCGGCTGCAGGACCTGCCACGGGTCCGGGAGCTCGCCGAGACCGAGGCCCGCGGCGCCGGCATGCCCGAGGAGGCCGTCGGCGACTTCGTCATCGCGGTGAACGAGGTCGCCACCAACGCCGTCACCCACGGCCATGTCGAGGCCCGCGCGCGGATGTGGGCGGACGGCGACGACGTCCTGGTGGAGGTGCACGACCGCGGCGCCTGGAAGCCCGGCCCCATGCCCGGCTCGGTCGGCGGGATGGGACTGTGGGTCGCCCGCATGCTCTCCTCCGACCTGGACCTCCGGGTGGGCGCCGGCGGCAGCACGGTCATCATGCGCTTCCCCGCCAAGTGATTCATGCGAAAGACCCCCGGACCGTTGCCGTCCGGGGGTCTGGCCGGTCACGCCGGCCGGTCCTACCTCCTGGTCCGCCCGCGCCAGCCGCTGTAGCTGCGGACGCTCGCCGTCCCCACACCGGCCTGGTGCAGCGCGAGGAACATCAGACCGAGGAGCATGAACGTCGTACCGGAGATGCCACCCGGTATCCGTACGTTGACCAGGTCGAGCAGGAACCCCAGCCCGAACACGATGGCCGCGACGATCGCCAGCATGAGCCGCTCACCTCGTCCCTGTGGTGGCAGGCGTTGTCGTGGTGGCGGGCGATGCCGTGGTGCCGCCGCCGGACAGGGCCAGCAGCCGTTCCAGCACGGTCCGGTACTCGCGCAGCGCCAGGCGGAGCTCCTCGGTGTCGGTCCGCCCGCCGCCGTTCCCGTCGGAGTCGTTCCAGCGTCGGCGCAGCTCGCCCGTGCGGGACGTCAGCGCGCTCGTGAGCGCCTCGACGACCTCGCCGACGAGCCCGTCGGCCCGCTTGACGGCCTCGTTCGGGTCGTCCACGAAGCCGGCCTGCAGCTCGCGCCAGCGCGCCTGCACCTCGGCCGGGTCCTGGTCGAACAGCACGATCTCGGCCGGCGCCGCGTGGGACGGGGCCGCGCCGCCGTCCGCTCCCGCCACGTCCTCGTCCACCGCGGGACCAGGTCCGGTGGAGACGCCGGTCGCGTACGGCTCCCGCCGCACGCCGTCGTCATTCGGCCCCGGTACGTCGTCCTCGTCATCCAGCCCGTCACGCCCGGGACCGCCGTGGTCGAGGCCGTCGCGCCCTCCGCGGGCGCTGTCCCCGTCGCCGGCGCTGTGCACCAGGACGTCGTCACCCGTGCCGCGCGCCGGTTCGTCACCCAGGGCCGCCCGGCCGCCGTCGCGGTCGCGGTCGTCGTCCACGATCATGCGCAGATCGTCGTCCTCGGTCCGCGCGGCCCGCACGTCGTCGTCGCCGCGCACGTCGTCCAGCGCACCGTGACGGTGGTCGTCCGACGGGTCCCGCCGCTCCCCGCTCCAGTGCCCGCCGCCCGGGCGTCCGTCAGCCACGTGCTCGTCACCCACGTGCTCGTCCCCGGGCTGCTCGTCGGCCCGCTGGGGCGGCACTCTCATCTCGTCACCCACGTCCCTCACCGTCCTCGCGTCGTCTCTTCCAGCAGTTCCTCGAAGAGCGCGCGGTAGTGGACCATCGCCTGCCGGAGCTCCTCCGTGGAGGCCTCCTTACGGGCCGCGCGCCCGCTGATCTCGTGCGCCCTGCGGTAGTGGTCGAGCGTCGACGCGTGCACCACGGACAAGTCGGACAGTCGCTGCTCGAAGTTCTCCGTCGGATAGCCGCGGTCGGCCATGACGGACGTCACGAGCTGGTCCGCCTCGGTCACCGCGAACCCGGGCGCGTCCACGAAGCGCTCCTGCACCTCGGTCCACCGCTTGGCGTAGCTGTTGCGCGTCTCCTCCGACAGGGGGCGGATGTCGAGCTCGGCGTGCCGCTGCTCCCGGGCCAGCAGCTCCTGCTCGGCTTCCTTCTTGTTGTCGTGCTCGGCCATCAGGCGTTCGTACTCGGGGCCGAAACGGGCGCGGAGGCGGCTACGGCGCTGCTGCTGGAGCACCACGTAGCCGACTGCGGCGAGCGCCACCACCGCGACCACGACGACGGCCACCCAGATCAAGGTGGACATGATGTTCGCCTCCGGTCTCTGTGTTGAGACCAGCGCCTGCCCCCGAACCGGCTCTCGAAACGCTTGGGAACGGCCCGCAACCCCCTGCCGGCCGCGCTTTCCGGGACCGCGGAACCGCCCCTGCCCCCCGGGACAGGATCACCCGCCGTCCAGCGCCTCCCTGGCCTCCGCCAGCACCGCGGCAACATGCGAACGACCAGGTCCCACCGGCACCTCCCGGAACCCCTCCACGGGGTCGTACGCCACATCCAGCCCGGCGTCGACGAGCCGCTGCGCCCACCGCAGGGCGGTGTTCAGCCGCTCGGACGCGGGCGGCTTGCCCTGCGCGGCGGCGGACAGGTTGCGCAGGTTCGTCGCGGGACCCGACTGGATGTGCTCCCGGGACACCTTCCACGGCACGGCACGACCATGATCCAGGGTCGGCTTCACCAGCCCGGCGGCGCGCTTCGCCTGGAGCACCCCGGACTCGCTCACGCCGAAGTGCGCGGCCATCTCCCGCACGCTCCGCCCCTCGGCCACGAGCCTCGCCAGCTCCCCGCGATCGATCGCCGCCCTACGCCCCAAGGCCGCCTCCGCTCCCGCCCGCGCTGTGCACGGGCACCTCCGATGTGCGCTAAGGTTATGACGTCTCGCCCCACAGGGACGGACACACACCGGGACGTAGCGCAGCTTGGTAGCGCACTTGACTGGGGGTCAAGGGGTCGCAGGTTCAAATCCTGTCGTCCCGACGGTGACACAAGGCCGGTCGGCTTGGGTGAAAGCCCAGGTAGGCCGGCCCTTCTCATTCTCGTTGTCGTAGCCGTGATCGCGGCCTCCTTCGCGATCTCTGACCTGGGGACCAGCCGGCGGACGGATGGCTGCTCAGAGCGGCTCCGGCCGGATAGAGCGACCTTTCTCCATCCTGTGGGACGAACGGCACGGATCACCGTGATTCGGATTACCGTCGCGAATCGTGCCGCCGGAACTGCGGCCGCAGCCAAGCCGTTACGGCATGCCGCGTTCCCATGCCAGTGCGCTGAGCCGGGATTCGAGTGCGCCGAGAGCTGCTTCGGCGGTGAGCATGATCCGCGTCGTGACATATCCCAGCTGATGATTGACGCGCGTCATGTAGTCGTTGCCCGCGTCCACGTTCGTCACTACCAGGCGGATTTCCGGTCGCTCGGCCAGCAGCCACCGCATCATGGCGGCTTTCACGGTGCGGCCCAGCCCGCGACCCCGGTGCCTGGGTAGCACGGCCGTGTCCTGCTGGACGGCCGTGTCGGGCATGCCGGGGAAGATCTCCAGCTCTGTCAGGCCGACCACGGCATCGCTCGCCTCGTGCACGACCACGACGGCCCGGTGTTCGACGCCGCGCCGGCGCGCGTCGTGCTCGGCTTGCCGCACTCGCGGTACGGACCAGTGCGGGTGCCGGTAGCTGGAGTCTCCGACGGGGGCGTCATGGATGGCGCCGCGCGCTCGTGCGAAGGACTCCACGAGGGTGTCGGGTGCGGCTCCCGTCCATTGTTCCAAGCGGTGACCGGCCGGCACGGGGACCTCCCAGAGCGCCGGGTCCACCTCAGGAACCCTGAGCACCTGTAGGGCCACCCGTTGCACGACGGTGAAGCCCCGTGCGCGGATCCACTGCTCGCCGTCGCCGCCGGCCGTCACGCCTCGTCCCACGATGAGCTCACGGCCTTCGGCGGATGAGCCGCCGAGCGCTCGGCGGAGCAGCGCCGTCCCGATCCCCTGCCGGCGCAGCTCAGGATGGACGCGGACGTCGACGACAATGCTGTTGTCGTCCTCCGACCGTGACAACTGCGTGATCGCGAGGCCCGCCAGGTGACCTTGCCTGCGCGCCGCCCAGAACCGCTGCCTGCCCACGCCCGGCGGAATGGCACGCAACCGGCCCACGAACGTGTCGTAGCCGGGCTTCGGCGCGTCGGGCCGATCCACCGAGAACGCGGCGATCGCCAGCTCGTACTGGCCACGGAGCTCGGCGTCAGAAGCTTTGTCCGGATCAAAGGGAAAGATGTCGACACTCATCACGTCCTCGCTTCCACTGCCAGGTCAGCCGCGTGCACGGCCGCTGGGGATGGGCATCCGCCGGCACCGGCCATCAATACGGACGCGATCATGATCACCCCGAAACTGAAGAGTCCCATTCCGAGGATGATGTCCGAATGGAGAGACTTTTGCATGGCCACCAGCGGTGACACGCACCTGGCCGTTGACACTCTCATGCCTGCATCTGAACCCCTGTGCGTTCCGTCAGCGGTGTGCCTGCTCGCTGATCCTCTGTCGCTGTAACGGCACTCCGACGGGGGCAGCACGGGTCCGGCACCGATGCGAGCGCGCCGATCTCACCGACAGCGTCAAGTGCCCGCTGCGTCTGCAACCAAGGGGTCACCGCGGCTGAGGGGTCCTCCTCGGGGACGACGCCGTCGCGACCTCCGGAGGAGGCGGCCGAGACCCGGTGACGATGTGCGGGGCACCGCCGCGGCGGCAGATTGGGCCGGGTGAACACCTCTTCTCCACGAAGCCGCCGGACGATCGTGCCGGTCCTGATCGTCGCCGTCTGGTCGGTGAGCTATCTGGTCCTCGGCCTGCTCTGGGCCCTCGGAGGGCCCGGCTATCCGTTCGACGCCGGCCGTGCTGGTCCGGGCAGCACGCTGCTCGACCCTCTTCCGGCGGCGGCCGGCGGGGGTGTGCTGGCGATGACGGCGCTGGTGGCCGCCGTCGTCGCGGTGCTCGCCGCCAGAGGTCCGCTCAACCGGGCCCCCGCCGTCGTGGCCGTCGTGGCCGGCGCCGGGCTGGCGGTGCTCCTGCCCGACGTGCGCATCATGATGAGCGCCGGGTACCTGCCGGTGATGCTGGCCGCCGCGCTCGCCGGCCAGGTCGAGTTCTCGTTGATCGCGACCATGCTGACGTGGCCCAGCGTCAACCTGCTCATCCTGATGGCGGCCGGCGTCAGCCTGCTGGTCCTGGGGACGCGCACGCTGATCGGAGGGCCCGGGCGGTCCGGCAGCGCCGCCGGCGCGCTACGGATCGGGCGGTACGCGACCGCTGTCGCGGTCGCCGTCCCCGTCGTCTACGCCGTCACCCGCTTCGGCTGGCTCCTGGGCGTGCCCGTCGGTATCAGCGACCACTTCCTGGCCTACATCGCCGAGATCACCCCGATCGGCGCCGGTCTCAGCACGCTCGGTCTCGTCGGCGCGGTCCTCACCGTCGGCCTGGTCCGGCCGTGGGGTGAGATCTGGCCGCGCTGGGTGCCGTTCCTGCGCGGGCGGCCGATCCCGGCGCGGTTCCCGGCCTACTCGGCTCTGGCCGTCTCCCTCCCCATCACCTCCGCCGGACTGATGTACGTCCGCAAGAAGCTCACCGGCGAGCAGATCGGCCCGACGGGCGCGGGCGCGGAGCTGGGCGCCTGGCTGCCGGAGATGTTGTGGCCGCTGTGGGGGCCGGCCCTGGCGGTGGCCGCCCTGGCCTACCTCGCCCGCCGCCGGCACCTCGCCCACGCACGCCGACCATAATGGTGGGCGTGGGAGAGTCCTCGTCCCCTGCCGGCGTCGCAGTGGACTCGTTTCTCAACCGGCATCAGGTGAGTGCCGATGCCGTGCTCGCCGTCCTGCTCCTCCTGCCGCTCGGCCTGGTCTCGTTGAGCCTGCTCCGGGCCTCGGACAGTCCCCTGTCGCTCCGCCTGCTCGCGGGTGCGGGCCTGCTTCTCCTGCATGGTTGCGTCGTCCTGCGTCGGCTACGCCCGCTGCCGGCGTACGCGCTGGCCGCCGCGGCGATGTTGCTGCTGGTGGCGCTGCCGCCCCTGCACGACCCGGGCGGCGCCTACTATCCGGCGGTGCTGCTGCCGAGCACGCTGGTCTTCGGGCTGCTGCTGTACACGGCGTCCGGCCGGCTCGAACTGCTGCCCGGCCTGGTCTGCCTGGCCGTCGCCGTGGCCGGAGTGGGCCTGGTTCTGGCGCGGCTGTGGGACCCGGCCTCGTGGGGCGGCTCGTCGGGCTCCTACGAGCTGGTCGCGTGGCGCATCGGCCTGTCGGTCGGCCTGGTCGCTGCGGCGGCGTGTCTCTGGTCGCTGGGGCGTCTCAGCCGGATGCGGGTGTTGTTCCTGTCCGAGCTCAGAGCGAAGGCCGAGCGCGCCGAGGCCGACCGTGCGCGGGAGCGGCAGGAGGCGGCGCGGGCGGAACGCGACCGCATCAGCCGCGAGATGCACGACGTGGTGTCCCACTCGCTCGCCGTCATGGTCAGCCAGGCGGAGGGCGGCCGGCTGTCCGATCCGGACTCGCCCGGGGCGGGGGTGTTCGCCACCATCGCCGAGGTCGGGCGCGATGCCTTGCGCGACATGCGCGGGCTGCTGGGCGTGCTGCGCGCCGACGGCGGCACCGCTCCGCAGCCGGGCCTCGGCGACCTGTCCGACCTGCTGGACCATGTGCGCGATGCGGGCGTACGCCTCGCCGTCCAGCAGGTCGGGGACGCCCGGCCGCTACGCCCCGCCGCCGACCTGACCGCCTATCGCGTCATCCAGGAGGGGCTGACCAACGTCATCAAGCACGCGGGGGAGACGGCCGCCGCGGACATGACGCTGGCGTGGCGTTCGGACGGAGTGCACATCACCATCACGAACGACGGCGCCGGGCCGCCCCCCGAAGAGGCCGGCGTCGGGCTGACCGGGATGCGCGAACGTCTCAGCATGGTGGGAGGCACCCTGGAGGCAGGCAGACGCCCCGGCGCCGGCTTCGAGCTGTCGGCCACCGTGCCCTATGAGCCGAGGAGTCTTCCATCATCAGGATTATGATCGTCGACGACCAGGAGTTGCTGCGCAACGGCCTGGCCATGGTCGTCAGGTCCCAGCCCGACGTGGAGGTGGTCGCCGAGGCCGCTGACGGCCTGGCGGCCCTGAAGGCGTTGGAGTCGCGGCGCGTCGACGTGGTGGTGATGGACATCCGCATGCCGCGGATGGACGGTGTCACCGCCACCCGGGAGATCCAGCGGCTGGACGACCCGCCGAAGGTGCTGGTGCTGACCACGTTCGACCTGGACGAGCACGCCCTGGCCGCGCTGCGCGCCGGTGCGAGCGGTTTCATGCTGAAGGACGCGCCGGGAGAGGAGATCATCGCGGCGATCCGGCACGTGCACCGGGGCGACTCGATCATCGCGCCCGCCACGACCCGGCGGCTCATCGGGCGGCTCGTCGCGAAGGCCGACACCGACCCGGACGCCGTGCTCAAGGTGCTCACGGAGCGCGAGCGTGAAGTGTTCCTCAGCCTGGCCCGAGGCGCGTCCAACGCCGAGATCGGGGTCGAGCTGTTCTTGTCGGAGACCACGGTCAAGACCCACGTGGGGCGCATCCTGACGAAGCTCGGGCTGCGCGACCGGGTCCAGGCGGTGGTCCTGGCGTACGAATCCGGCGTTGTCACTCCCGGCGAGCGTTAGGCCCTGCCGTGAATCGGTCGCCTGACGACATCAGAGGTGCTCTGACGGGTCGCGCCAGGCGACCGATCGGCGTGATCTGACCAGGTAGTGGAGCCCGATCCCCAGACCCGTGGTGAGCAGGACAAGTCCGATGACGACCATCGTGATGATCGTCCGGCCATTGAAGGCTGGGGGCGGTGCGGCAGGCCAGGGTGCCGGGTCAGGGCGATCGCCGGGCGCCTGCGTGCGGGTCGCGTGCCGGATCGAAAGCGCAGGAGGAGGTCGGGCGCGGTGCTCCGCAGCCGGGCGGCCGTGATCCGGCCCAGCAGCCACGCCATGGCCGCCCCGCCGGCCACCCCGACCACCGGTCCGGCCCAGATCGGGCCCTGCCATGCGGCCAGGAAGGCCGGTGCGGTGTCAATACGGCACGTGCCGTGCTGCTATGGTGGCGAAAATGAGGGAGAAGAGCGCCGACCGGACCGTGGCCATCATGCGGACCACCCTGGAGCTGGGCCAGGAGATCGGTTACGCCAAACTCAGCATCGAGGCGGTGGCGGCCCGCGCCGGCGTCGGCAAGCACACGATCTACCGCCGCTGGTCGTCCAAGGGAGCCCTGTTCCTCGATTCCCTCATGTCGTTGAACGAATCGGGACTGGACTACCCCGACACCGGCGACATCGTCGCCGACCTGCGCACGCAGATCCACGCGGCCGTCGACCTGCTGGGCCGGCCGCCGTTCGGCCCGCTGGTCCGGGCGCTCGTGGGCGAAGCCCAGTACGATCCCCAGATCGCCGCCGCGCTCAGCGAGCGTTTCATCGCCCCGCAGGAGGCCAAGACCGTCGCCCGCCTGGAAAGGGCGCGCGAGCAGGGGCAGATCTCACCCGATCTCGACCTGGACCTGGCGATGGCGATCCTGTCCGGACCTCTGTACTTCAGGTACCTGATCACCAACGAACAGCTGACACATACCTACGTCGACCGCGTTCTCGAAGCCCTCTTCGCCGGGCTGAGAGGGCATTGCGCGAGTTGATGTCCCTTTTCGTCGAGGGCGCCCTCATGGAGATGGAGCCGGGATCGTTCGCTCGGCCGCGTCCGTGGCCCGGTGGCGAGCCCGTGACCAGCCCTTCGGTCGCCGCAGGCCGAGGACGACGCCTGCCGCGACGAGCAGGGTGCCGGTGACGTCGGCGGGGCCCGCCTGGCCGAGGCCGAGCGCGAGGGTGGTGAGCAGCGCCCCTACCGGTACGAGGCCGGCGAAGAGGCCCGCGCGGTCGGCGCCGAGGCGGCGCAGCGCGTCGTACCAGAGGAAGAAGGCGGCTGCGGTGACGATCGCGCCGAGGTAGCCGAAGGCGGCTGCCTGGCCGGGTGTGGGCAGCCGCAGGGAGGCCGTGCCGTCCAGGGCGAGCCCTGCGGCCAGCAGCATGGGGACGGACAGGGCGGCGGGATAGGCGGCGACCCTCAGGGGGCCGAGTTTGGGCAACAGGGGGATGGCGAGCAGGGAGAACGCCACCTCGCCGGCGAGCGCGCCCAGGGACAGCAGGAGGCCCGTCAGGCTGCCCGAGCCGAGGCCGGCGGCGACGGCTGCGCCGAGTGCCACCACGAGCGCGGCGCCGACGGTGCGGGGGGCCGGGCGCCGGCGTTCCATCAGGGGCCCGACGAGGGCGAGGACGAGGGGGACGGCTCCGATCACGGTGCCGATCATGGCGGGGCCGGCGTGCCGGGTGGCTTCGACGAGGAAGAGGTTGAAACCGGCCAGGCCGGTGGCGGCCAGCGCGATCAGGAGCAGCATGTCACGTGCGGTCAGGCGGACGCGGGGCAGGCGCTGGTGGCCCACGACGGCGAGCAGGATGGCCGCGGCGATGGCATAGCGCAGGGCCTGGCCGGTGAAGACCGGGTAGTCGGCGATGGTGGCGGAGACCGCGGTGGAGGTGCCGACGAGCAGCATCGCCGAGGCCGCGCCGACGGAGGCGGCGGAGGATCTCATGCGACGTGCTCCGCCACGGTCGAGGGGGCGGCAGCCGAGGGGGTGAGGACCTTGCGGGTGATGCGTTCGGCGATGGCGGCGACCAGGGTCCGGGGGCGGCGGGGGGTCAGGTGCGCGGTGAGGGCGTTGCTGAATCCGGGAGCGACGTAGCCGCGGTCTCGCTCCAGCGCGCGCAGGGCCGCGCGGACGACGGGCTCGGGGGTGGTCATGGAGCCGGTGACGGCCGCGTTGCGGGTGCCGATGGTGTCGAAGAAGGCGGTCTCGACCGGGCCGGGGCACAGGGTGAGCACGCGGATGCCGCGCCGGCGGTACTCCTGTCGCAGGGCGAGGCCGAAGTTCAGCACGAAGGTCTTGGCCGCGCCGTAGACGGCGAAGTACGGGGAGGGCTGGAAGGCGGCGTTGGAGGCGACGTTGACGATCGCGCCGCGGCCGCGCTCCAGCATGCCGGGCAGCACCTCGTGGGTGAGGTCGACGAGTGCGACGACGTTGACCATCAGCTGGTCGTGGTCGCGGGCCGCGGGTATCTCCTCGAAGCGGCCGCAGGTGCCGAAGCCGGCGTTGTTGATCAGGAGGTCGACGTCCAGACCGCGGGTGGTCAGCTGGTCGGCGACGCGGCGGGCGGCGTCCGGCTCGGCGAGGTCCTGGACCAGCACATGGGCGCGGACACCGTGTTCGGCGGTCAGGCGCTGGGCGAGGGCGGTGAGCCGGTCGCCGGAGCGCGCCACCAGGATCACGTCGTGGCCCTGGGCGGCGAGCTGGGTGGCGAATTCCTTGCCGAGGCCGGACGACGCTCCGGTGATGAGGGCGGTGCTGTGCATGTGGTTCTCCTTGGCCGGTGGCACCTGAGCCGGTGTCAACTGGAAGGAGAATGTACCAGCAAACCGTCTATATGCAACAGGGATGATGCAGATAAGTACGTGACGGCATCAGCGATGTAATGTGTTTCTGGATAAGTGGTCGAACAGGAGGCGTGATGGGTGAGACAGTGGCGCGATCGTTGCGGGCGGACGCGGAGCGCAGCGTGCGCGCGATCCTGGAGGCGGCCGAGCGGGTGCTCGCCCAGGAGCCGGGCGCCTCCATGGAGCAGATCGCCGCAGCCGCGGGAGTGGCCCGCACGACCATTCACCGGCGGTTCGCCAGCCGTCAGGCGCTGGTCGAGGCGCTGGCCTCGTCCGCGGCCCGCCAGCTCGCCCAGGCGGTCGACGACGGCCGGCCGGACACCGCGCCGCCGCTGGTGGCGATGCACCGGATCACCGCCAACGTGCTCGAGATCAAGGGCGCCTGGGCGTTCGCGCTGGGGCTGCCGGCAGACCCCGGCAGCGAGGCCGCCGCCCTCCACCAGGACATCGCCCGCAGCTGCACCGCCGTGCTGAAGCGGGCCCAGGACGACAAGCTCATCGACCAGGCGGCCGACCTCGACTGGGTGCGCCGGGTCTACTACGCGCTCATCGGTGAGTCCCTGCACGGCAACACGGACGGCGCCGACCCGGACACCCTCGCCGCCCGTATCATCGACACCCTGCTGCACGGCGCCGGACCACGCGCCTAGGAACGCCGACGCCGCCATCCGCGGGCACGGGCTTGGTGAGGAAGGCTGTCGCGCCGTCGGACGACTCCGTGCGGTAACCCTGGGCGTGGTAGAGGCGGATGTTGTGCCGGCTCCGGGCGCCGGTGGACAGCACGATGCGGCGGCACCCGGCGTCGACCGCGGCTTCGGCCTCGCGCAGCAGCCAGCGCCCCACGCCCTGGCCGCGCAGGTCGGGGACGACGCCGAGGCGGCCCACGTGCCAGTCGTCGTCCACGCGTCGCGTCCGCACCATGCCCAGGAGCCGGCCGTCCCGCCACAGGCCCGTGGCCTGCCATGTGGCCAGCCATGCGCGTACCTGCTCCAGCGACTCCTCCAGGGCGGAGAGGGCCAGGGTGTCGTTGGCCAGCGCCTCCTCCACCCAGCAGCAACGCTGGAGCACCAGAGCCTCCGGAGCGTCGTCCGGGGTCAGCGCTCTCACGTACGACCCCGGCAGCGGCACCGCCTCCGAACCTGAGCGGGTTCGCTCGCGCATCGGCCGCAGAGCGTGGGCGAGGCGGACGAGCTCGTCCAGGACCCCGATGGCGGCCTGGCCGCGGCCGGCGTCCGGGCGGAGCCGCCCGCTGTCCACCGTGTCGGCGATGCGCAGGGCGACCGTGGCACCCAGCGGCACCAGCCGCAGCGTGGTCACCACCTGCTTGGCGTGCTGGACCGACCGGGTGCCCGCCGAGGTGTTGCCGTAGCTGACGAACCCCATCGGCTTCCACGCCCATTCCCGGCCCAGGTAGTCGAGGGCGTTCTTGAAGGCCGCCGGCATGCCGTAGTTGTACTCGGAGGTGACCGCGATGAAGCCGTCCGCCGCGTCCACCATCGCGCTCCACCGCTTGGTGTGCTCGTGCCGGTAGACGCCGGCGGCCGGCACGTCCTCCTCGTCGAGGAACGGCAGGTCGAGGTCGCCAAGGGACACCGGCACGAGTTCCACGCCCTGCTCCGCGGCCCGTGGCGCGATGGTGTCGATCAGCCACTGGCCCACCACCGGGCCGAGAGCGCCGGGGCGGGTGCTGCACACGAGGACGAGGACCCGCACAGGTTTCGTTGACATGGAAACGAACCTAGCTGGTAATTTGTTTACATGTCAAAGACATGGTCCGGCGAGACGGTGCGCTGGCTCGACGCGGACGAGGAGCGCGCCTGGCGCGCCCTGCGGCGGATGATGATCGCGATCCAGTCGCGCACCGCCCAGGACCTGGCCGCGATCGGCCTGTCCGACCCCGACTACGAGGTGCTCAGCACGCTCTCCGAGCGCCCGGGCCACGCCAGCACGCTGCGCGAGCAGGCCGCCAAGATGGGCTGGTCGCGCAGCCGCCTGTCGCGGCACGCCAGCCGCATGGAGACCCGCGGTCTCGTGCGGCGCGAGCCCGACCCGGACGACGGCCGGGGCTGTTATCTCGTCCTCACCGAGCAGGGCCTGGAGACGCTTGAGGACGCCGCCCCGGCCCACCTGGAATCGGTCCGCCGCCACGTCATCGACCGGCTCTCGCCCGCGGACCTGTCCGCCCTGGAAAGCATCGCCCGCAAACTGGAAGAACCCGCATGAGCATCACCGGATAAACCGAGCCGCATCGGTGCACCGGCTCGCACGGCGGCAGCCGGAGCGGCGTCCCCAATGCTGTGACCGGGAACGATCTCCAGTTGGGCGGGAGGATTTCAGGCCGCGGAAGCCAGGGGCAGTTCGCGGATGGACCAGCCGGTGAAGGGCTGGTCGAGCCGGCTCCTACCGATCGCCGGCTCGTCCATCGCCGGCCGGTGTGACCGCGATGGCACGGTAGGTGGCCGCGCTCATGACGGCGGTTCGCCTCCGGCCTGTTCGCGCACCATGTAGTCGGCGTACCAGTCCGGCCAGTTCGGGTCCTCGGCGCCGGTGCGCGCCTCGTGCTCGCCGTGCGCGGCGGCGGCGCGGCGCAGCGCCGCCGCGAGGTCCGCCGTCGAGGCGAAGCCGGTGACCGATGGGTCCACCCGTCCGGGGAGCCGGGTGGTGACCTCCTGCAGGATCCAGCCGTTGCCGTCCGGGTCGCTGAACGACAGGAACGAGCCGTAGCTCGTACGCTGCGGATCCGGGCCGGGCACCCGGGCGTCGGCACCCGCGTGGTGGAAGACGCCGCCGGCGTCGTGGAACACCTCGCTCGGCTCGGCACCGAGCCGCTTGAGCTCCGCGTGGGCGGCGTCGATGTCGTCCACGATCAAATGCATGCCCTGGGTCGAGCCCGGTGTCTGGGACGTGACCGACGTGCCGAAGATGACCGAGGCCGGGGAGCCGGGCGGAGTGACCTGCACCACCCGGAAGTCCTCGCCGGTGGAGATGTCGGCGTCGAGCCGCCAGCCGAGCCCCGTGTAGAAGTCCCTGGCCCGGTCGACATCAGCGACCGGCACCACGACGACTTCGAGTTTCATGTCCATGACCTGCGCCCCCTGTGCTCATAACAAGGCCGACATGATGAGATTCGTGCAGCGTGCCCCGGGGTCGCCCCGGGGAAACTCAGTGGCCGCCCAAGACAGGACGCGTCACTCGAGAGCACCGAGGCCCGTAGGTGCGATCCTCAACAGGGCTGACAGCCGAGCAGGGACGACCTGGAGTGCCTGGAACGGGACCCCTGATCACGTCGGCCCGCGATGCGCCGCTCCATGAGAACGCGCGCTTGCGCCACAGGCACCCACGCCCGCCCCGGCGCCGGCTTGAGGTGCTCGCGATGAACTCGACCAGCGCGGAGAGTGGTGCGCACCACGCGGCCGATCCGGCAGGGCGTCGGATGTGGCGGCGCTCACTCACCGAAGCTTCCCGCTTGCGCTTGTGGCGGCGTCCGCGGCACGGACGGGGCCGCGTCCTCGAATGCGGTGGTGAGCTCCCTGGTAGTGATGATGGCGTGGGCGAAGGTGGGGCCGTTCAGCTCGTGCGCGGCGTGCATCATCTCGGGGAGGAACGCCGCGGTGGCGTCACGCACGAGCGTGACGTGGTAGCCCAGTTCCATGGCGAAGCGGCCGGTGGACTCGATGCAGGTGTTCGCCAGCAGGCCGACGAGCACGACATGGGTGATGCCGTGCTGCTTGAGCTGGAAGTCAAGGTCGGTATTGGCGAACCCGCTCTGCGCCCAGTGCTCCCGGGCCACGACGTCGCCGGGCTGCGGCTGGAAGTGGGGGTGGAACTCCCCACCCCAGGTCCCGCGGGCGAAGCTATGCCGCTGCATGATGGCGCGTTGCGTGGGGTTGGGGTGATCCCATGTCTCGTAGTCGCCCGGCTCCCAGCGCCGATGCGGAACGATCACCACCCGTATGCCGGTCTCCCGGGCGGACGCGATCACAGAGCGCAGGTGATCCAGCAGCCCGACCTGCTGCGCTACGGACTCCACGCGCGGCCAGACCTTGCCGCCCTCAGACAGGAAGTCGTTGTAAGGGTCGACCAGCAGAACCGCCGTGTGGCGGGGGTCATACGCCTGGGACATGGCTCTGCCCCTTGCCTCGGACAGTGAGAAACTATGGCTGACAAGCTCGTTCCTACCATCCACAGAGTCAAGAAATACCTGGTCAAATACCACCCTGCGCATGATCTATAGGATGTTCCGGCCATCCGTGCCGCCAGGGGTCAGCTCGGCGACGTGACGGCCGCGGTCATCTCGGCGACATCCTCATCGGTCAGTTGGAGGCCGGCAGCTGCCACGTTCTCCTCGAGATGCTCCACCGACGAGGTGCCAGGAATGGGCAGCATGACCGGTGAGCGGTGGAGCAGCCACGCGAGCGCGAGCTGTGACGGCGTGGCCGACAGCCGGGAGGCGACTTCCTCGAACGGTCCGCCGGACTTCACCAGGCCGCCGGTGGCCAGCGGGAACCACGGGATGAAGGCGATGTGATGGTCTTCGCAGTACTCGAGCACGTTCTCGGCCGTGCGGTTGGCCAGGTTGTACAGGTTCTGCACGGAAGCGATCGGGGCGATGGCGCGGGCCTGTTCGATCTGGTCGATGCTCACCTCCGACAGGCCGATGTGCGCGATCTTTCCTTCGTCCTTCAGCGCTTTCAGCTCGCCGACCTGGTCTTCCAGGGGCACTTCTGGATCGACGCGGTGCAGCTGGAACAGCGCGATGTGGTCGACTCCGAGGATGCGCAGGCTCATCTCGCACTGCTGGCGCAAATAGGCCGGCCTACCGACAGGTGTCCACTTGTCGGGCCCCTGCCGGGTGAGCCCGGCCTTGGTGGCGATGACGATGTCCTCGCCGTACGGGGCGAGGGCGCGGCGGAGCAGCGGCTCGGCGACCAACGGGCCGTAGGAGTCGGCGGTGTCGAAGAGAGTCACACCGAGTTCCGCCGCCCGGCGCAGCACCCGCACAGCCCCGTCCGGGTCGGCCGGAGGTCCCCATACGCCGGGGCCGGTCAGCTGCATGGTTCCGTAGCCGAGGCGGTTGACGGGGAGAGCATCGTCGATCATGAATTGGCCGGACGCGTCGGCCCTCACAGAAGTCATCACGGTGTCCTTTCGCTGATTGCCGCTGGGCGTGCCAGGTGGCGGAGGACCAGCGGCCACCGGCTGCGCTGTCGCCGCGAACGGTCAGGGCAAGCGCGACCGGCGTATCCGCTGCCGGTGACCGGGACCCCCTGCCATGCATCGACCCCGTGCACCCCCGCAGCCTGCCCGGTGTGCCTGCGCCCTACCTCAACGCGGGGCAAAGCCGTATCTCCAGGTCCCTGTGCGTTCAGGCGCCGCCCTGTCCTGATCGGCCGGCTGAGTGCCTGTGTCACAACCTTGGCGTGGCGCTGGCTCGTGAGGTCTCGGGCGTGATGATGGTCGCCGTGAAGCCCGTGCCGCGGCCGGGAACTGCCGGGATGGACGGGTGCAGGTTCTTCACCGCGCCGGGGTCACCGGCGCCTCCTGACCTCCGACGGATGCGGTGGCGCCGAGAATGGCCAGGCAGTTGGTCCACAGAGCGTCGAGGCGTTGGGTGTTGTTGTAGAGCTTGGCGAAGAGCACTTGGCCCTCAAGCTGGGCGACGACGGATCGTGCCGCCTCGTGGGTGTCGGCGACGATGACCTCGTCGCGCTCCCGGGCTTCAGCGATGACCTTGTCGACCATGTCGACCTGCGCGTCGAAGATCTGCTGCAGGCGTACACGGAGGGCTTCTGTCTGGTTGCTCATCTCCAGGGTCAGGTTGCCGAAGAGACAGCCCGAGACGGTGCCGCAGCTTTGCTGCCCGGCGCGCTGGTCGGCCTGGGTCGCCTCGAACAGCTGCCGAAGGCGCTGGAGCGGCGGGTCATCGTTGCGCAGGATACGGTCCCAGTTGCTGCGCTGGGCGGCCCAGTGCTCGTCGATGACGGCCAGGGCGAGGTCCTCCTTGGAGCTGAAGAAGTAGTAGAAGCTACCCTTCGGCACGCCCGCCGCCTTGCAGATCTCGGCCACACCCAACGCGGAGTAGCCACGCAGCTCGATGAGCATCTGCGCGGCGCTGAGGATCCTCTCCTTGGCGTCACTCGTTCGTCCCACATTACTAGTGTACGACCGGTCATCTACTTTTACTAGACCGGTCGCCTATTACCATCGATGGTGGAGAGGTGCAGGTCAACAGGTTTCGCATGCGACCGAAAGGCTGGGACCACTCCCTGGACGGATGTGCGCCGGCTCACTTTGACGATTGTAGACCGGTCGTCTACCGTCATAGACGACCGGTCGGCTAGTCCGCCCGGAAGCATCCTCGACCACCAGAGAAGGTCATCATGAACAACCACGGTCAGAAGGTCGCGATCATCACCGGTGCGTCGCAGGGCATCGGGGCCGGCATCGTCGAGGCATATCGCCACCTGGGCTACGCCGTCGTTGCTGTCTCCCGCACCATCGCTCCCTCGGACGACCCCGGCGTCGTCACCGTCCAGGGCGACATCGCCGACCGTGTCACCGCCGAACGTGCGACAGCCGCGGCCGTCGAGCGATTCGGCCGGGTGGACACCCTGGTCAACAACGCGGGCATCTTCGTCGCCAAGCCGTTCACCGACTACACCCTCGACGATTACGCCGTGGTGACCGACGTGAACCTCGACGGCTTCTTCCACCTCACCCAGCTCGCCATCGCGCGCATGCTCACCCAGGGCGGCGGCCACGTCGTCAGCATCACCACCAGCCTGGTCGACAACCCCGACTCCCGGGTCCCGTCCGTGCTGGCCTCACTGACCAAGGGCGGCCTGCAGGCCGCCACCAAGTCCCTCGCCATCGAGTACGCCACGCGCGGCATCCGCGTGAACGCCGTCTCACCGGGGACCATCAAAACCCCCATGCATGCGCAGGAGACCCACGAGGCCCTCGCGGCGCTGCACCCGGCAGGCCGGATGGGTGAGACGAAGGACATCGTGGACGCGGTCGTCTTCCTGGAGAACGCCCCCTTTGTCACCGGCGAAATCCTCCACGTGGACGGCGGCATGAGCGCCGGCCACTGACCGGGGACCACTCACCGTGCCCAACCATGTGAGTTCCGTTCCAGCGACAGGAGAAGTCTGATGACCAGTGTCAAGGACCGGGAAACGGTCCTCCGCGACGTCCTCGACCGGTGGAAGGCCGGCATCGACGCGGACGAACCCCAGCAGATCGCGGCCCTGTTCACCGAGGACGCGATCTTCCAGGGGCTGCACCCCTACGACGTCGGGCGGCCGGGCATCGCCGCCTACTATGCCTCCCAGCCACCCGGCTTGACGGCCGCGTACCGCATCCTGGAGACCAGGGCCCCCGCTGACGACCTCGTCCTCGGCTACCTGGCCGTCGACTTCTCCTTCCGGGACCGCCCCACCCTGCACGTCTACCTCAGCGTGCTGGTCCGGCGGATCGAGGAGGGCTGGCTCATCAGCCATTACCAGGTCTCCCGGCTCGACTGAGGAACGACACCTGTGTGCGTTGCACTGGCTCTCAGAAGGCGTAGCGAACGCGGCAGTAGGGGAGCTTGGCGGCGAGCAGGTCGGTGAGGGCGGTGACATAGCGGCCCTTGTGACCGTTGCGGTAGCGGACGTTCCAGCCGCCCGTCTCGGAGCGCTTGGCCTGCTGGAGCTCCGGCCGCCACAGCACCTCCTCCGCCTTGGGATGCCAGCCCAGGTTGACCTGATGGAGCCGGTCGTTGTGGGTCAGGAAGATCACCTCGGCGGCGAGCTGGGCACGGGCCTCGGGAGACACCGAGTCGTCGAGCCGGTCCAGCAGCTCGGCCCAGTCCTCCAGCCAGCCGTCCCGGACCACCACCGGGCTCAGGTTGACGTGGACCTCGTAACCGGCCGCCACGAAGTCGTTGATCGCGTCGATGCGTTCGGCGACGGGGGAGGTGCGGATGTCCAGCAGCTTGGAGTCGGCGGCGGGCATGAGGCTGAAGCGGATGCGCGTGTGCCCCCGCGGGTCCCAGTCGAGCAGGTCGCGGTTGACGTACTTGGTGGCGAAGCTGGCCTTGGCGTTCGGCAGGTCACGGAAAAGCTCCACCAGGTCCCGTACGTTCTCGGAGATCATGGCGTCGACCGAGCAGTCGGAGTTCTCGCCGATGTCGTACACCCACAGACGGGGATCGACCTGATCGGGCTCGGGCTTGTCGCCCTGGCGACCGGCATGCCGCCGCAGATAGCCGGCGATCTTGTCGATGTTGGCGAACACCGTGATGGGGTTGCTGTAGCCCTTGCGGCGCGGCACATAGCAGTAGGCGCACGCCATCGCGCAGCCGTTGGCCGTGGACGGCGCGATGAAGTCGGCCGAACGGCCGTTGGGGCGGGCGGTCAGCGACTTCTTGACGCCGAGCACGAGCGCCTCGGTCTTGATCCGCACCCAGCGGGCCACGTTCGCCTCGTCGCCGTACAACTGCGGGATGCGGTGGTGGCTCTCGACTTCGACGATCTCGGCGCCGGGGAATCGAGCGAGGATCTGCCGCCCACGCGGCAGGACGGCCGCCTCGGGCTCGACGTAGACACGCCGGATGTCGAGGAGGCCGGTCAACGGCACTCCTGCTGTTCCATGGGACAAGAATATGCGGTCCTGGAAGCGAGTTGCCAGGTCAGGACGGGTGCGCCGCAGCTGCGGCAGTGCTCGCGCCGGTACACCCAGCGCTCCGAAGGCGCGTCCGGGTCGCTCACCACCTGCCCGGCGTCCCGGCCGAGAGCGAGGTACGTGACCGCGGTGTCCCAGAGCCGCCCGGCGACTTCCGGGGAGACGCCGCGGGCGTTCGGGTGCAGACCGACGAGGAAGAGCAACTCGGCCCGCCACGCGTTCCCGATCCCCGACCACACTCCCTGGTCGAGCACGGCCGCGCCCACCGGCCCGGTGAAGGCCGTCAACCGGGCCACGGCCTGCTCCGGAACGGCGTCCGCGCGCAACGGATCGGGCCCGAGCGAGCCCCGCAGCGCCGCCACCTGCGCCGCCGGCAATGCCTCACAGCGGGACGGGGCGATGAGGTCGTAGGCCACCTCGTCGGTGGCCAACCGCAACCGCGTCCCGGGCCGCGGCGATGTGCCCGGAACGTCGTACCGCAGGAAGATCCCCCGCATGCCCAGGTGCACGTGCACGGTGGGGGTGTCCTCGAAGTGGTACAGCAGGTGCTTGCCGACCGCCTCCACTTCCGTCAGCGTCCGCCCGTCCCACGGCCGCGCGTCGAACCGTCCCTGCGGCCCCGACACGCGCACCGCTCGCCCGGCCAGGTCCGCCCGCTGTTCAGCGGCGTGACGGTGAATGAGATGTCCTTCCGGCATGCCCGGGGACGTACCCCGTGAGCCGGTAGGTGCCCTCATCATCGATGTGCTGTCATTTCACTTCCTTGCGCGACACACGGGCAGTGCCGAGCAGCAGGGGAATGACGATCCACACGGCAACCGAGGCGGCGAGGCGGGCGGGGGAGATGTCCGCCCAGTCGCCGGTGGCGAGCGGCGCGATGGTCCTGTTGAGGTCGAGCCATCGCGCGAGCGTCTCGCCGGCGCTTCCGAGCATGGCGACGGCGTTCCACACGCCGGTGCTCGCCAGGTAGACGACGATCGCGGCCGGGGCGTTGAGCAGCAGCGTGCCCAGAGCCACCCCCATCAGGGTGAAGAGCACGTTGGCGGCCGTCCAGCCGGCCATCGTCGTGGGCGTGGCAGAACGCCCACCAGTCGCTCAACGAGCTTCGCACCGTGCTCGGCACCCTGCGCTCCGACGGCGCCACCGCGCCGCCGCAGCCGACCCTGGCCGATCTGCGGGAGCTGTTCCACGAGGTACGGGCCGCCGGGCAGAAGGTCGTCGTGGCCGACACCGTCGAGCAGCGCGACCTGTTGCCCACGCAGACCGGGCGCAACGCGTACCGGGTCGTGCAGGAGGCGCTCACCAACGCGCGCAAGCACGCGCCAGGGAGCAGCGTGGTGGTCGAGCTCGACGGACGGCCGGGCGACGCGCTGCGTATCCGCGTGACCAACCCGACGCCCTACGGCGCGTCCGCCGGTCCCGGTGGCCGGCTCGGCCTGGTGGGCCTGGGCGAACGGGTCCGGATGGCGGGCGGCACGATGGCGCACGCCCGCCACGACGGACGCTTCGTCCTCGACGTCCAGCTGCCGTGGAAGGCTTGACCCCGTGATCCGAGTGGTGATCGTCGACGACGACCCGATGGTGCGGACGGGCCTGCGCCTCATCCTGGGCGGCGAGTCCGACATGGAGATCATCGGCGAGGCGGGCGACGGGCGTGAGGCGACCGGCGTGATCCGCGAGCTGCGGCCCGACGTCGTGCTGATGGACATCCGTATGCCGGGCCAGGACGGCCTGGCCACGACCGAGACGCTGTTGTCCTGGCCGGAGCCGCCGCGGATCCTCGTGCTGACCGCCTTCGACGCCGACGACATGGTGCTGCGGGCGCTTCGCATCGGTGCCGCCGGGTTCCTGCTCAAGGACACCCCGCCGGCCAGGATGGTCGCGGCGGTCCGCGCCGTGGCCGCCGGCGAGCCGGTGCTGTCGCCGAGTGTCACCCACCAGGTGATCGCCGCCGCCACCGGGGGCCACGAGCCGCGCCGCGAGGAGGCCCAGCGCGAGCTGGCCACGTTGACCGACCGCGAACGGCAGGTCGCCGTCGAGGTGGCGAAAGGCCGTTCCAACACCGAGATCGCGCAGCAGCTCTACATGAGCGTCGCCACGGTCAAGGCCAACATCACCCGTATCTTCGCCAAGCTCGGCACCGACAACCGCGTCCAGGTCGCGATGAAGGTCCGCGATGCCGGCCTCCTCTGAGCAGGAGGGCGACGGCGAGATACCACCTCGGCACCCGGGCGGGCGTCGTGCTCGCACGCCCGGGCGGCTCGGATCGCCTGCGACCTGATCAGCGGCTCCTGGCGACGACGTGGACCAGCACGGATTCGTCGGGGAACAGCGGCGGCACGGCGATGCCCGAGCCGGCCAGCACGGAGCCGGGCAGGGCGAAGTCGCCGGTCGTCCAGGCCGGGGCGGTCCCGTGCGAGGTCACGGGCATGAGCGGGCGGACCGAGTAGACGGTCGCCGGGTCGAGCCCGGGCAGCCGGAGCCGGCCCGGCGGCCAGGTGGACGGGCGGTCCAGCATGGCGATCTCGTAGACGGCCTCGGAGGCGTCGGCGGCGACGACGCCATGGGCCTCCACACTCTCCGGGGCGTCGTCCACGCGGACCACCACGCCCGTGTGCAGCAGGTGGCGGTGCCGTTTGTGCAGGGCGACCCACGAGGCCAGGTCGTCCAGCTCGCCGTCGGTGAGCGTGGTGAGGTCCCATTCGATCCCGTAGTGGCCGAAGAACGCGGTGGCGGCCCGGAAGGCGAGATCGTGGCGGCGGCCGGTGGTGTGGGAGCGGCCGGCGCCGATGTGGCTGCCGATCAGCTCAGGCGGCAGCAGTTGCCCGGTCCAGCGCATGATCTGCCGGCGTTCGGCCGGGTCGATGCAGTCGCTGGCCCAGACGCGGTCGGTCCGCTCCAGGATGCCGAGGTCCACCCGGCCGCCGCCGCCCGAGCAGGACTCGATCTCCAGGCGGGGGTGCTCGGCCCTGATCTCGTCGAGCAGCCGGTAGACGGCGTGCGTCTGGGCGTGGACGGAGGCCCGGCCGCCTCTCGCCGGGGAGCCCGCGTCCACGAGGTCGCGGTTGTGGTCCCACTTGATGAAGTCGAGGTCGTACTCGCCGATCAAGGCGAGCAGCCGCGTCCTGACGTACGCGTACGCCTCGGGGTTGGTCAGGTCCAGCACCTGCTGATCGCGGGCGAGCGGCGGCAGGCGGTCGCCGGTCTGCATGATCCAGCCGGGGTGGGCACGGGCCAGGTCGGAGTCCGGGTTGATCATCTCTGGCTCGAACCAGAGCCCGAACTGCATGCCGAGCTCCCTGACCCGCTTGACCAGCGGCGTCAGCCCGTCCGGCCAGACGGCGGCGTCCACGGTCCAGTCGCCGAGCCCGGCCCGGGCGTCGCGGCGGCCGTGGAACCAGCCGTCGTCCAGCACGAACCGCTCGACCCCGACCCTGGCGGCCCGGCCGGCCAGCTCCAGCAGGCGGTCGAGGTCGTGCTCGAAATAGACGGCCTCCCACGTGTTGAGCATCACGGGCCTGGGCCCGGACGGGTGCGCGGGCCTGGCGCGCAGGTGCTCATGGAAGCGGCGGCCCGCGGCGTCCAGGCCGCGCCCGTAGGTGGCGTAGAGCCAGGGGCTTTCGTAGCTCTCACCCGGCGCCAGGATGATCTCGCCGGGCAGCAGCAGCTCGCCGCCGCCCAGCATGGTCCGGCCGCTGGAGGTGCGCTCGGCGTAGTGGCGGTGGTTGCCGCTGAAGCCGACGTGCAGGCCCCAGGCCTCGCCGCGCCGGAAGCCGAGGTCGGAGGTGCCCGCGAACAGGACGGTGGCGGCGTCGGGGCCGGTCCTGCCGCGGCGGTTCTCGCGCAGGTGGATGCCGGTGGTGAGGGAGCGGCGCTGCGGGATGCGTTCTTTGGCCCACCGCCCGGCCTGGTCGAACAGGTCCGTGGGGGTGCCGGGCACGGGGAAGGCGAGATTGAGCGTGTCCAGGTTGTAGGGGGACTCGGACTGGTTGCGCAGGTCCGCGCGGGCCCGCAGGAGGCCGGAGTCGCCGAGTTCGATGACGATCGTGAGGCAGAGGAGGGCGTGCTCGTCCCTGGCGGTGGCGGTGAGGGTCTGCCCGGTCCGCCGGTAGGCGACGCTGGTGAAGGCGGGGGACCAGTTCTGTCCCAGGTGATGCCCGGACAGACCGGGCAGGCCCATCCAGCCGGTACGCGCCTCGGGCACCAGCGGGACCCGTACGGGCACGTCGACGCCGGCGTCGAGCCGCGGACGGAGATCGGCCGTCAGGTGGGCCAGTGCCGCGTCCTCGAGCGGGCCCAGGTCCGGACCCCAGTGCAGGATCGCGGGCAGGGCATCGGGCGGGCACTCGATCACCACGGACACGCCGGCGGCTCTGAAGTGCAGAATCTCCATGGACGGCGGTTTCATCCTTTCAGTCCTCCGCTGAGCAGGTCCAGCCGCCAGAAGCGCTGCAGGGTCAGCAGCAGGACGATGAGCGGGATCACCGACACGGCGGCGCCCACGATGGCGATGCCGTACAGGGTGGGCTGGCCCGACCCCTTGCTGAGCACGGTGTACAGGCCCACGGTGATCGGGAACTTGGTCTCGTCCGACAGCATGATGTAGGGCAGCAGGAAGTTGTTCCAGCTCCCGACGAACTGCAGCAGGAAGATCGTCACCATGCCGGGCACCATCATGGGCAGCCCGATCGAGCCGAAGATGCGATACTCGCTCGCTCCGTCGATCCTGGCCGCCTCCATCGTCGTGTCCGGGACGGAGGCCATCGCGTAGACCCTGGCCAGGTAGATGCCGAACGGGGAGATGAGGCTCGGCAGCAGGACCGACCAGTAGCCGCCCACCAGGTCGAGCTCGGACATGAGCAGATACTGCGGGATGGCCAGCGTCATGCCGGGCACGAGGACGCCGGCCAGGATGGCGTAGAACAGGACGCTCCGGCCGCGAAACTCGTACTTGGCCATGGCATACCCGGCCAGCGCCGAGATCAGGGTCGAGGCCGCGGCGCCGGCGATCGCGTACAGGGCGCTGTTGGCCGTCCACCGCAGGTAGAGGCCGTTCCCGTAGGCGAACAGGTCGCGCAGGTTGTCCAGCAGGCCCGTTCCCGGCGCGAAGGTGAACGTCGAGAACAGCTCGCCGCTCGACTTGGTCGAGGCCACCAGCACCCAGGCGACCGGCACCAGGCAGTAGATCGAGCCGAGGAGCAGGACGATGGTGGGCAGGATCTGGGCGCGCCGGTGCGTGAGCACGCTGTTGGCGGCGCTCATTGCATGCCTCCGAACGCGCGCTTCTGGGTGACCTTCAGGAGCACGACCGAGACCACGAGCGTGCCCACCGCCAGCAGGACGGAGGCGGCCGAGGCCAGCGCCAGGTCGTCGCGGACGAAGGCGTCGCGGTAGATGTGCATCAAGGGCACCCAGTCTCCGGAGATTTCCGGCGTCATCGGTTTCACGGTGGTCGGCTCGCCGTACACCTGCAGCGTTCCGATCAGCGCGAACAACCCGGTGAGCACGAGGGCGGGCGCCACCAGCGGGATCTTGATCCGCCAGGCGATCTGCCATTCGGAGGCGCCGTCGATGCGCGCCGCGTCGTACAGCTCCGGCGGGATGCCGCGCAGCGACGTGAAGATGATGATCATGTTGAAGCCGACGCCGCCCCACACCGCGATGTTGGCCAGCGACGGGTAGATGCCGCCCGCCCCGAGAAACGGGATCTCGCCCAGCCCCAGCTCCCGGGTCAGGTAGCTGAACGGGCTGGTCGAGGGCAGGTACATGAAGCCCCACAGCAGCGAGGCCGTCACGCCGGGTACGGCGTACGGGACGAAGATCGCCGTGCGCGAGAACCTCCTGGCCCGTGAACCGGCGTGGTCGAGGAGCAGCGCGAACAGCAGCGCCAGCCCGAGCGTGAGCGGCACGCTGATCAGGCCGTAGATCGCGAGCCTGCCGAAGCCGGCGAAGAACTCGGGATCGGTGAGCGTCCTGACGTAGTTGTCGAGCCCGACGAAGACCTCTTCGCGCGTGCCGAAGATGCCCTTGCCGGTCAGTCTCAGGCCGCGCGCGCTGAGGTGGATCGCGTAGCCGATGGGGACCGCCAGGAAGGCGACGAAGAGCAGCACGGCGGGCGCCACGAAGAGATAGGGAGCCCGGGACCTGCGCTCCGCCCTGGGCAGGGCGGTCATGGGCCGGCGACCTTGAAGCCGGTGGTCTTCATGTCCGCCACCACGAGGTTGTGCGTCTTCGTCAGCGCGTCCCGCAGCGGCGTGTGGTCACGGACCGCGGTGGCGACGGCGTCCTGGTACGCGCTGCTGGCGGTGCTGACGTTCGGGCCCCAGCTGATGTGCGGAATCGTGTGCTGGGCCGCCTTCGTGGCGATGTCCCAGTAGTCCTTCTGGTTCGCCGTCAGCTTGGGCGGCGCGCTGGTTGTCGCGGCCTGCTGCCCGGCCAGCGACGCCGGGTACTCGCCCAGCTCGATCTGGACAGCGTTCGCCGCCTTGTCGGTGTTCATCCACTTGGCGAACGTGGCCGCGGCCTCGGTGTGCTTGGAGGTCTTCGTGACGGTCAGCGCGGACCCGCCCTGGAAGGCCACCCGGTCGTCGCCCTCCTTCCACTGGGGAAGTGGCGCGATGGCCCAGTCGCCCGCCTGCTTCTCCGCGATGCCGTACAGCACGCCCGGCGCCCACAGCGCGCTCGGCCAGGTGAGGATCTTGCCCTGGTTCAGCTTGTTGTTCCACTCCGGGGTGAGCAGCGGCTCGGCCTTGACGAGGTCCTTGTCGATGAGCCCCTGCCAGAAGTCGGCCACCTCGAGGGAGGGCTGGTCGGCGATCCCCACGGTCCACGTCTGGTCCTGGACCTTCCACCAGGACGCGCCGGCCTGCTGCGCCAGCCCGGCGAAGTTGCCGAACTCCGCGGGCGCGAAGGTCGCGAGGTAGGTCTCCGGGTCCTTCTTGCGTACGTCCGCCGCGACCTTCGCGAAGTCCTGCCACGTGGCCGGCGGCTCGATCTTCAGCTCCTGGAAGCGCTTCTTGTTGTAGACCAGCACCATCGGGCCGACGTCCTGCGGCACCCCGTACACGGCGCCGTCGAAGCTGGTCAGGTTCCACACTTCCGGGCTGAAGGCGGTCTTGACGTCGCCGGTGTGGGCGGAGATGTCGGCCAGCGCACCGGCCACGATCATGGAAGGCAGGGTGTCGTACTCGATGCAGGCGGCGTCGGGGCCGTTGCCCGCCCGGGTCGCCGTGAGCAGCTTGGCGGCGGTGTCCGTGCCGCCTCCCACGTCGGTGTGCTTGACCTGGATGTCCGGGTGGGACTTGTTGAACGCTTCGACCTTGGGCTTCTGAGTCGTGCCCCAGCACCAGAACTCCAGCGTGACCGGCCCTGCGGCCGCTGCCGGCGTGCTGGTGCTCCCCGACGTGCTCGACGAGCAGGCCGTGAGGACGGCAGCCGTGCTGAGCACCGCGATCGAGCCGGCGAGCCTCGTGATACGCATCCGTGCCTTCTTCCTACAAAGCGGACGAGCTTTGCAACAGAGCCAACCTAGGGAGAAGGTGAGAGGCATGTCACTACTTGTGCATAGATTTCGTGCGTGTTATGTGAACGCTTCGTGACGTGGTGGACATGCTAGCTTTGCCGCGAAATCAAGTGAGAGAGGCTGGCGCTGATGTGGGTGGAGCCCCAAAGATGGTGCGGCATGTGGGACGCCTTGCCCGACGCGGCACGCTCCATCGTCAAGGAGCTCATCATCCACGGTCCGCAGTCCAGGACCGCCCTGGCCAGGACCCTGCGCCTGTCCACCGGCAGCCTGACGCGGCTGACCAAGCCCATGGTCGACGCCGGGCTCCTCGTCGAAGGCGACGTGGTCCACGACCCGGTCAACGGCCGCCCGACCCGCCCGCTGGACGTGGCCGCGGGCGAGCACTGCTTCTTCGGCGTCAAGCTGACCGCGGACCGCGTCCACGCGGTCGTCACCGACCTGCGCGCCCAGATCGTCGCGTCCCGCGACGAGCCGATCTCCGACCACCGCCCCCAGGCCGTGTGCCGCCAGATCAGAGGGCTGCTCGATGAGCTGGCCGGCGGCGAGCGGACGCCGGTCGGGGCCGGCGTCACGCTCGGCGGCGACGCCCGCTCGGCGGTCCAGCTCGGCGGTGAGCGGCTGGTCGACTCGTCGTTTCTCGGCTGGCGGCAGGTCCCGCTCAAGTCGCTGCTGGAGCAGGCTCTGGGCATCCCGTGCGTGGTCAAGAACGACGTGGCGGCGCTCGGCCACCAGCATCACTGGTTCGGGGCGGCCCGCGGGCTGCGCGACTTCGCGCTCGTCTCGATCGGGGCGGGAGTCGGCTACGCCCTGGTCGTACACGATCATCTGGTGACGGCGGCCGAGTCGGACCTCGGCATGTTCGCCCACCTGGTGCTGAACGCGGGCGGGCCGATGTGCGGGGAAGGCCACCGCGGCTGCGCCTCCGCCTACCTGGCCAGCGGGTCCATCGTGACCGCCGCCGGACAGGGGCTGCGGCGGCCGGTGACGTACGAGGAGGTGATGCGCCTGGCCACGGAGGGGGACAAGGTGTGTCTCGGCGTCGTCACCGAAGCCGCGGACGCGCTCGGCAGGCTCATCGCCCACGTCGCGACGTTCTCCATGGTCAAGACGGTGATCGTGGCCGGTGAGGGTGTGGAGCTGGCCCGCGTCGCCAAGGACGGTCTCGACCGGGCGCTCAGCGAGAACCGGCGCGGCCAGGCGAACTCGGTCGACGTGCTGATCGAAGTGGACGACTTTCGCGAATGGGCCCGTGGCGGCGCGGTCGTGGCCATCCAGAGTTACGTAACCGGCAGCGACTGATCAGCGGCCGCGACACCCCCAGTTGGAGAGAGCATGTATTTCGGCGGAGACTACAACCCCGAACAATGGCCGGAGGACGTCTGGCCGGAGGATGTCCGGCTGATGCGGGAGGCGAAGGTCAACCTCGTCACCGTAGGGGTCTTCTCCTGGGCCCGGCTTGAGCCGTCGGAGGGCGTCCACGACTTCGGCTGGCTCGATCGCGTCATGGACCTGCTGCACGACAACGACATCCAGGTCAACCTGGCGACCCCGACGGCCTCTCCGCCGCCCTGGTTCGGCCTGGCTCATCCGGACGCGATGCCGGTGCGGGCCGACGGGACCCGGCTCACCCATGGCAGCCGTGACACGTACTGCGTCAACGCGCCCGCGTACCGGGCGGCCTCGCGCCGCATCGCGACGGTGCTCGCCGAGCGGTACGGCGCCCACCCGGCGACGGCCATGTGGCACGTGCACAACGAGTACGGCACGATCTGCCACTGCGATCACTGCGCGACGGCCTTCCGCGCCTGGCTGCGTGACCGGCACGAGTCCCTCGACGCGCTCAACGACGCGTGGACCACGGCGTTCTGGAGCCAGCACTACTCGGCGTGGGAGCAGATCATGCCACCGCGGGCCACCCAGTACCGGTCGAACCCCGCCCACCTGCTCGACTACCGCCGCTTCTGCTCCGACGCGCTGCTCGCCCACTACCGCGAGCAGCGTGACATCCTGCGCGTCCATGGGCGGCAGCCGGTGACCACCAATTACGTCATGGCGGGCTGGACGCCGCTGGACCACTGGAAATGGTCGGCCGAGGTCGATCTCGTGGGCATCGACCACTACACCGACGAGCCGGGCGACGGCGGGCTCGCCCAGGTGGCCTTCGCCTCCGACCTGGCCCGCTCCTGGGCGCGCGGGAAGCCGTGGCTGCTGATGGAGCAGGGCGTCGCGGCCATGTACACCCCTGATGGGACGCTCCCGCTGAAACCGGGAGAGCACGCGCGGCGCAGCCTGGAGTACGTGGCCCGCGGGGCCACCGGCGTGCTGCATTTCCAGTGGCGCGCCTCCCAGGGCGGGGCGGAGCAGTGGTACCAGGGCATGGTCCCGCACGCGGGCGCCGACAGCCGGGTCTTCCGTGAGATCGCCGACCTGGGCCGGACGCTCAGCGCCCTTCCGCCTGCGGAGCCCGCCGAGGCCGAGGTGGCCATTCTCTGGGACGACGAGGCCGCCTGGGCGCTGCGGAACCCGGCCCTGCCCGTGACCGGGATGGACTTCCGCGCGTCGGTGGAGCAGGCGCACCGGGTGCTGTGGCAGCGCGGTCTCGCCACCGACTTCGTCCACCCTTCTCACGATATTTCGCGCTATCGGGCGGTGCTGATGCCGTCCCTGTACCTGATCTCTGACGAGGCCGTCGCCAACCTCACCGCGTACGTCGAGGGCGGGGGCACCTTGATCGTGTCGTACTTCAGCGGCATCGCCGACCCCGACACCCGCGTCCGGCTGGGCGGCTACCCCGGCGCGCTGCGCGACTTGCTCGGCGTCCGCGTCGAGGAGTTCCGCCCCCTGACCGGCCCCGTCGCGCTGTCCGACGGGACGGCCGGCGCCTTCTGGAGCGAGACCGTCCAGTTGACCGGCGCCACGGCGACCGTGACCTACGCCGGCGGCGGCCCGGCGATCACCCGGCACCAGGCAGGCGCGGGCACCGCCTGGTACGTCTCGACCAGGCTGGACGCGTCCGGACTCGCGAACGTCCTGGCACAGGCCGGCCTCTGACAGCGGTTGGCGCGCGCTTCCGTCGACCCGTCATGCAAGGTCAGCGCCGACGGCCGCCTGTTCGTTCCGCACTCCCGGACGTATCGCCGGCAGCGATGCCGGCTGCTCTCAGCGACGGGCCTGCCAGGTGCACAGGCAGGCCCGGTTGCCCTCGGGGTCGGCGAGCACCCAGAAGCTCGGCGCCTCCGCGTCGCTGACCAGCGTGCCGCCGGCCGCGAGCGCCGCGTCGATGCGTGGCTGGACCTGCGCAGGATCCACCCACACGTCGAGGTGCCAGCGCTGGCGGGGTTCCTCGCTGTCGGACGTCTGGAACCACACGGTCGGCAGAACGTCGGCCGGGTCGCGGAGCTCGTCGCCGAAGTCGGGGCCGGACAGATGCTCCATCGCCAGCACCGCGGCCCAGAACGGCAGAATCGCCTCCCGGGCCGCGGTGTCGAGGGCGAGCTCGAGCCTGGAGACCTTCGAGGCTTCCAACTGAGCCCCGGCGTCGGCGGCGATGGAGGAGATGACGCGGGCCAACCGGATGTCGCGGTCCGTGACCGCGCGCTCGTCGTGACTGGTCAGCCGAACGTCTACGTGGGTGTAGCGCAGGTTGAGATCGGGATGATGATCCATCTCCTCGGCTGCCGCGCCGATGGCGTTGACGACCGACAGCCCGGCCGCGAAGTTCTTGGTGTGGATACGGGCCTGCAGGCCGCCGAGCAGGTATGCCCACCCGTCCAGCCCTTCGTCCGCGATCTGCCGGCCGGTCAGTTTGCTCATGAGGCATCCTCGCATGTCGGGCATCCTGGCGACGAGCCGGTACGGATCTTTCCCAGGAGCGCCGGCGTTCTACGGGCCCGCATGGCGTGAGGCGGGCCTCAGTGGCCGTGGTGGTACTGGTGTGTCACCGCGTGACCCTTGCCGCGGGAGATCAGCCACTTGTTCACCGGTGTGGTCAGCACGAAGGCCACGAGCAACGACCCGGCCAGCGCCACCCAGAACAGCCAGTTGCCCAGACCCGCGTCCATGGCGCCGGGCACGATCAGCATCACTCCGTTGTCCAGGATCTCCATCATCGCGATGGAGATCGTGTCCGCGGCCAGCGCCACCTTCAACGCCGTGCGGAAGTCGACCCCGGCCCGCAGCACGCCGCGCATGGTCAGTGCATAGCCGAACACGAAGGCCAACGCCACGGACAGAACCACGGTGGCGAGATTGGAAAGGCCGGCGGCGGTGCCGATGACCATGCCCAGAACCTCGCCGATGGCGCAACCCGTCAGGCAGTGCAGCGTCGCCTGCGCAGCCATCGCCCAGGTGGCCGTGGGCGCGGTGTGGTGATCGTGCTCCGCTGGGAGAGCGGGTTCCGGGGACGGATGGTGACCACTGTGGTCCATGATGAGGCTCCTTAGTAGTGGAGCCAGCATCATACGAGTACGGGGTATATAAGGAAAGTGGCTGAGTGATGACGCAAGCCGGCTGCCATGGCGGTCTGTGGCTGGGCCGGCATGATCTCCCCTCCTATAGGGCATAGTAGTGCCGGCGCGGCCTCCTAAGCGTCGCGGGCGGCGGTTTCGCGTGCCGTGATCGCCCGCTTGAGCTTGATCAGCTCCTTGGGGGAGTTGACGGCGAGGGCGCCCACCAGCACACCGTCCCGGGTGAACGCCACAGCGAAGCGATCTTCTTCCGGTGAGCCGGTGACGATGCTCGCCGAGTCCGCGAGATGCGGCAGCCCCGCCGTCTGGATGCGGGCGCCGTGCACATGGGTGGCGAAGTTCGGCACCTCCAGGAATGGCTGGGCGTTCTCCGGTCCGGTCAGGAGGTTGCGGGCGGCGACCGCGCCCTGCTCGTTGGCGTTGGACCAGTGCTCGACGCGCACCATCTCCCCGCCGAAGAGACCGTGCGGCCAGCGTGCGACGTCCCCTGCGGCCACGATGTTGTCCGCGCCCTGGGCGAACAGCGTCGGTCCGCACAGCGCGCCGTCGTTCACGGCCAGGGCGCCGTCCAGCCACTCGGTGTTCGGCACCACGCCCATGCCGCCGACGACCAGGTCCGCGGCGAGGGAACGGCCGTCGCTGAGCAGTACCAGGCCGCCGTCCACGGCGGTGACCCGCGCCTGGGAGACGAGCTCGACGCCGTTGCGCTCATGGTGCGCGGCCAGCCAGCGTGAGGCCTCCTCACCCAGCCCGGCATGCATGGGATACGGCGCGGCGCCGACCAGTGTGACGTCGCCCTCGAAGCCCTCCCGGCGCAGCGCCTGCACGGCCCGGAGGCCCGCCAGGGATGCGCCGACAATGGTGATCCTGCCCCTTGCCTCTGCGATCATCGCGGCGTACCCTCTCGCATGACCATTACCCGGTAGGGGTATGAACAAGGGAGGCATGGTGATGAGCACGAGCACGTACAAGGTGTCCGGGATGACCTGCGGCGGGTGTGCCGGCAAGGTGACGACCGAGATCGGCAAGGTCGCCGGGGTCTCCTCGGTGGATGTCGAACTGGCGACCGGCCAGGTGACCGTGACCTCGGATGGCCCGCTCGACGACGAGCGGATCAGGGATGTCGTGGAAGAGGCCGGTTACGAGGTGGTCGCCGGCTGAGCACCGAGCCGATCCTTGATCGGGGCTCCCCTCCACGTAGGCGCGGCGCCGCCCGGGCCACCGCGACAGCCGCGTCTACGATCGCCGGTAGCATCGGCGGCATGATACGAGGTCTGGGCGAGCTCGAGTCCGCGATCATGGATCGGATGTGGGCCCGACGCCGGCCGGCCTCCGTCCGCGAGGTGTTCCAGGACCTCAAGCAGGAGCGGACGATCGCGTACACCACCGTGATGACCGTGATGGACAAGCTGCACACCAAGGGTCTGCTCAAGCGCCGGCCGGTCGGCCGGGCCTACGTCTATGAGCCGGTCGCCTCCAAGGAGGCGTACACCGCCGACCTGATGCGCACTGTGCTCGCGGGCGGCGGCAACCAGGCCGCCACGCTCGTGCACTTCCTCGAGCGGCTCACACCCGAGGAGGCCGCCGCGCTGGAGGCGGCGCTGCAGGTCTTCCCGCCCAAGGGGCGGCCGGCATGAGCGCCGCCGTAATTTTGGCGCTCTACACGATCGTGGCCGCGATCTGGCTGCCCAGGCCCGGCTGGGTCGCGAGCTGGGCGGACCGGGCGCCGCGGCTG
Source organism: Nonomuraea sp. 3-1Str (assembly GCF_031570565.1). Lineage (NCBI taxonomy): Bacteria > Bacillati > Actinomycetota > Actinomycetes > Streptosporangiales > Streptosporangiaceae > Nonomuraea > Nonomuraea sp. 3-1Str. The sequence continues at coordinate 54,779 of NZ_JALHBK010000015.1, read as the reverse complement.
GCGATCGTGTTGTGGCAGGCGGCGGGCGTGTCGGTGGTCGCGTCCGCCGTGCTCGCCGCGCTGGCCTTCGCCGTTCCCGCCGACATGGTGGGGCACGGTCTGGCCGGGCTGTTCGAGGTGTGTGCCGCCATGCTGAACGACGGTTCCGGGCTGAGCGCGGCGGGCGTGGCGGTCCTGCTCGTGGCGGGTGCGGTGCCGGCAAGGGTGGCCTGCTGCGGTGCGGTTGTCCTGCTCCGAGCCGCGATGGAGCGTCGCGAGCACGCGGCGCTGCTCGCCCTGCTGGGCCGGCGCGACGCCGGCCTGGACGCGATCGTGATCGACCACGAGGAGAGGCTGGCGTACTGCGTGCCCGGGAGGCGCGCCCAGGCGGTCATCACCACCGGTGCGCTGCGCACGCTGGCGCCCGAGCAGGTCGCCGCGGTGCTGGAGCACGAGCGGGCGCACCTGCGCGGCCGCCATCACCTCGCGCTCGCCGGTGCGGAGGCCCTGGCCAGGGCGTTTCCCGGCGTGCCGCTGTTCGAGCGGGGCAGGACGGAGATCGCCTGGCTGATCGAGCTGCTGGCCGACGACGTCGCCGCCCGCCGTCATCCCCGCGCGCAGCTCGCCGCCGCACTGGTCCGCCTGGCCACCGGCCGGGCGCCCGCCGCCACGCTCGGCGCGGGCGGCGAGACGGCGCTCACGCGCGTGCGCCGCATGCTGAACCCCGAAGCGCCGCTCGGCCGCCGCGAGCGCGTCGCCGGGCTGCTGACGGTGGCGATGCTGCTCGCGGGCCCGGCGGCGGTCGCGCTGGTGCCCGGCTTCAGCTCCTTCCTCGCCCACCACTGCCATTCGCTCCTCACGCTCTGACCTGCCGATTCGCCTGCGGCGACAGGCCCGCCGGCTGCCCGGGAGCGACCCGGGCAGCCGATGTTCACGCCTACAGCCGGGCGAGGATCTTCCTCATCTGCTCGACTTCGGCCTGCTGGGCGGTCTCGATGGTCCTGGCGAGCTCCTTCGCCTCCGGGTTGGAACCCTGTGACTGCTCGGTGCGTGCCATCTCGATCGCCCCGGTGTGGTGCAGGATCATCAGGTGCAGGAACTGCTTGTCGAAAGCGGTGCCTTCGGCCTTCTCCAGCTTCGTCATGTCCTCCTCGGACATGATTCCGGGCATGCCGTGGCTCATGCCGCCGGAGGGCATCGGCTTGCCCCAGGCGGTGAGCCAGCCCTGCATGGTCCGGATCTCCGGATCCTGGGCCGCTCTGATCTTCTCCGCCAGGTCCTTGACCGTCTTGTCCGCGGCCCGGGTGCCGGCCAGGTCGGCCATGTCGACGGCCTGCTGGTGGTGCGGGATCATCATCTGCGCGAACATGACGTCCGCGTCGTTGGCCACGGCCTCCGGCCGCGCGCTCGCCGTGGTCGTGGCGGGTGCGCTGCCGGACATGGTGGAGGCGTCGTGTCCGCCCATGGAGCCGTTGTCCGTGCCCCCGCACGCCGTGAGCAGGGCCAGCACGGCTCCCGCCGTGATCACGGCAGCGAAGTTCTTCCTGATGTCGATGAACATGGTGCTCTCTCTGGTGAACGAGGTACATGAGCCTGCGTCCCGGTCGACCGCCAGGTCGTCCGGGGATGGCTCGGCCTAAGTACGCATCACCGAGAGGCTCGCCAGGGGCGGTGCCAGGCGGCGCGGGGGCGACCTGGCCACCCCGCCGGCCCAGGTTGTGCTGCCGGCGATCTTCCGCATCCACCGCCAGGCCGCCGCCTGTGCCGCCATGAGCAGCAGAACGACGACCGAGGACAGCACGGCCAGGCACACGACGGTCGGATCGAGCCATGGCGGTGATCCAGAGCCGGCCGAGAGTCCACTGGACGCGTCGGCGGACGGGATCGGCTCGATGCTGGTGCGGTGGATCGGCATCGTCTCGCCGGGCGCCGTCCTCGCCGCCTTGCCCGCGTCCGCCGGAGCGTGCGAACTCGAAGCGGTGGCCTGGCCGTGGTGCGAGGACACGTGCCCCAGCGTGTGCATGCCCCACACACCCAGCGCGAGAACGACCGGCAGCAGCCATCGCAGCCAGGAAAGAGGCAGGCGCCGGGCCGATCCGCCCATGTGCCCCCTCCTCCCGCTGCCGCTGCCTGGTGTTCGAGAAACCGACCACCCGTCATGGACGTCGGTCGCTGACAACTATGACCGATAGTACTAGAGCGGTACGTCAGGCAGGCCCCCCGCCCGCGGGAGGCCGGCCCGGTGGTCGGTCGCCGGCCTCGCGGCCGGCGGACGATCGTGAAACGTCCGCCCGCTCAGCCGGGATCGGCGCAGAGCTGGGAGGTCAAGGCGGTGCGGGCCCACTCCTCCCACGTGTCCGGTGACCAGTCGCGGTCGCGGACGAAGATCAGGTAGAGCTGCGGGCTGAGCAGGCCGAACAGCAGGTCCGCCGCCATCTCGACGGAGAGGCCGGGACGGGCGTCGGGCTTGCCGGCCAGGGCCTCGGCCGCCGCGTACTGCACGGTGTAACGCGGGTCGGGGCCGTCCGGCCATTGCGCGGCGATCTCAGGGTCGGTGGCCGCGGCAGCCGCGATCAGCGGCATGATCGGGGCGACCCGGCCCAGGATCTCGCGGGTGCCGTGGACGTGCGCGCGCAGTTGCCCGGCTGCGGTGGGCTCGGCGCACGCGGCGCGGAACCACTCACGATCCATGGTGGCGACCGGCTCGGCGTCCCCGGCGATGGACGTGTCGACCACGTCCTTGAACAGCGTGCGCTTGTTGTGGAAGACGAAGTAGACCGTCTGGACGGCCACGCCCGCCCGGTCCGCCACTTCCTGCAGGCTCGTCGCCCCGTAACCCTGCGCGACGAACAGCTCGCGAGCCGCCTCGACGATCTTCTCGCGGGTGCGGCGTGAGCGCTCGGCTCGCTTGTCCGTCCGCTTGACTCCATCCATACGGCGAGTGTATCTCTAGTGCATGCCACTAGAGTTCAACTCTAATAACTTGGAGGAGACGATGGACCAGCCCGCCGCCGCCCAGAGGCCCGACCTGGACGTGACCCCGACGCAGCGAGACCAGGAGGAGGAGTCCGTCCATCGCGCGCTGGAGGCCTATTACCGCACCGGCAAGGCACCGTGGGACACCGGCGTGACGCCGCCCGAACTGGTCGCCCTGGTAGAGGGGCACGGCGCGCTGCCGCCCGGCCGCGCCCTCGAACTCGGCTGCGGCACGGGGACCAACGCCATCTACCTCGCACGACACGGCTGGGAGGTGACGGCCGTCGACCTGATCGACAGCGCCGTCGATCAGGCCAGGGAGAAGGCCGAGGCGGCCAGGGTGGCGGTCCGCCTCCTGCACGGAGACGCCACCCGCCTCGGCGAGCTGGACGTGCCCGGCCCCTTCGACCTGTTCTTCGATCTGAGCTGCTACTGCGGGATCCCGCTGCACCGCCGTGACGCCTACGCCGCCGGGCTCACCCACCGCGCCGCCCCGGGAGCGCGGTTGCTGATGTTCGGGTACGGCCCCGAGCCGCTCGGCAATCCGATCCCCGAGGTCAAGTCGTGGGCGGCGGGCGTCACAGCCGACGAACTCCGCGCCAGGTTCGCCGGCTGGGAGCTGCTCGACGTCACACCGGGCACCAACCCGGTGCCGACCTTCTGGTTCACGCTGCGCCGCGACGCCTAGCGATCTTCGGTCGCGGGTTTCCGCGCGGCATCTCGAACCGCCCTGGGCCGGTCATCTCCCCGGTCTGGAACGGCCTGCCAAGGTGACTGACCAATTGGACCAGGGCCATGGGCAGGAGGATGTTCAACAACAAGGACATGCAGGCCAAGAACATCGACGTCGCCGCTCCCTGACCGGTTCCGTGCCAGCGGCCGAGTCGCGGTCGAAGAGCCGCCGCGCCTGCAAGCCGTTGATGAGGGAGGCCGTTGCCGATGGGCCGGCGAGCCGAGCGCGGCGGCGTTCACCTGTTCACACCGGACGGGCCGGCGAGCACGCCTCCACGCTGTGCTGGTCAGCCGTGGCCGGCTGCGGAGACGGGGCGACGGCTCGCAAGACCTGCTGCGCCGCGTCCAGCAGGCGGTCCAGGTGCAGCGTGTCGGGGGCCAGAGCCGTGACGAGGATGGCGGGGCCCGCCAGGGGGGCCAGCACGGCCTGGCCGGTTGCCGGGTCGTCGCCGAGCAGCCGGGCGTGGGGCGGTTGCCGTTCCAAAGCCGGGTCGACGACGAGGATCTGGCCGACGGCGCGGTGGCCGGCAAGGACGGCGGGGCCGTCCCAGCCGGGCGCGCCGGCGCCGTACATCGTGTGCTGTTCCAGCAGGGAGCGTCCGTCGCGGCGGACGGTGAGGCGGGTGGCGAGCCGGCCCGGCGGCTCGCCGACACGGCCGAGGACGATTTCTTCACGCAGGAGGAGTCGTGCGGTCGCGGCGAGGTCGATGGTGCAGCTCTGGCGCAGGTTGCTGCGGGCGGCGGAGATGAGCGGCCGGGGCAGCCAGTGCAGGCTGGCCCGCTCGGCCACGGCCAGGCGCACGTCGTAGGTGGCGTGCTCGGTGGTGGGGCCGCGCAGGGCGATGGTGGCGGCGGCGGTGGTGATGTGCAGGTGGGCGTCGTGTTCGGCGGTGGCCTCGATGCGCAGCCGGTCGCCGCCGAGGGGGGCGCTCATGGTGCCCAGAATGCACACTCGTGCCTGGTTGCCGTGCGGGCGGGCGCGGCGCAGGTCGAAGGGGCCGTCACCGGCGAGGACGGGCAGGACGGTGGCCTCGCGCGCGCGGGTCGCCCGGATGCGGGCGGTGGCGCGGACGCCGGGCGCGGTGCGCTGGGCCGCTGCGGGCGGAGAGGGCGCGAGGGTCATGCGGGGCCACCGGTCCAATCGGCCAGGCACCGGCGGACCCAGTCGGCCACGGGTGTGATGCCGCCCGGGGTCTTGACCGCGGTCAGGACGGTGGGCAGGTCGCCGCGCTGGGCTTTGGCGTCGCGGGCCATGGCCGCCAGATCGGCGCCGACGTGAGGGGCGAGGTCGGTCTTGTTGATGACGAGCAGGTCGGAGGCGGTCAGGCCGGGGCCGCCCTTGCGGGGGATGTCATCGCCGCCGGCGACGTCGATGACGAAGATCTGGGCGTCGGCCAGGCCCTTGGAGAAGGTCGCGGTGAGGTTGTCGCCGCCCGATTCGACGAGGATCACATCGAGCGGGCCGAGGTGGTCCTCCAGGTCCTCGACGGCTTCGAGGTTGGCGGAGATGTCGTCGCGGATGGCGGTGTGCGGGCAGGCGCCGGTCTCGACCGCGGTGATGCGCTCGGCGGGCAGGACGGCCTCGCGCAGCAGGAACTCGGCGTCTTCGCGGGTGTAGATGTCGTTGGTCACGACGGCGATGGACAACTCCTCGCGCAGCGCCCGGCACAGGGCGGCGACGGTGGCGGTCTTGCCGGAGCCGACCGGCCCGCCGAGGCCGATGCGCATGGCGCGACGGCGGCCGCCGGGACGCTCGAAGGAGCCGCCGGGACCGTGGACGTGGCCTTCGGGGAAGGTACCGCTGTGGTGGAGATGCATGACTGCTCCCGGAGGGTCGAAGGCTTGGTCAGGAGGCGAACAGACGGACGGGGCGGGCGGCGTGCTGCTCGGCGGCGATGTCGAGCAGCGGCGCGGAGACGGCCGGCAGCGCGGCGGGCCCGTCGGCGTGGACGCGCTGGGCGGCCTCGGCCGCCCGGGCCGCGACGTGGTCGATGTCGGCGGCCAGGCGGGCCAGGACTGCGGCGGCGTCGAAAGGGTCCAGCTGCAGCAGGCGGACGGTCGCGGTGACCGGGCCGCCGACGCTCTCGTACGCCGCCACGTACGCGGCGTCCAGCGGGGTAAGCCCCGCGCGGCGGGCCGCCACGCCGAGGACCACAGGCTGGTGAGCGCCCCGCGGCCGTGCCGCGGCGAGGGCGTCGAGCTCGGCGCAGGGCCAGGCGGCCCGGGAGACCCGCAGCAGTTGCCGCCCGAGCCTGCGCGACGTCTGCCGCAGGGTGGGGGCGGCCGTGCGGGCGTCGGCCGCCTCCTCCAGCAGCAGCGGGTCGTACCCGGCTGCGGCCGCGGCCGCGAGCCCTGCCGCGACCAGGCCGCTGGTGTGCAGCCGGCCGCGGCAGAACTCCTGCAGGCTCGCCACGTCACGCACGCGTCCCGCGGTGACGGCCGCCTCGGCCCCACCGGAATGGGCGTGCCCCCCGGCGGGGAAACGGCCGTCGGCCAGGACGAGCAGGGCGGCGCGGCTCATCGTGCGTGGCTCACCTTTCGTTCACGCCGGTCGATCCTCGTGGGTCACCCGTCATGGGGCTGTCACGGCGGTCGATCAGGCGGCGGTGATCAGAAGAGGAAGTACCGCTGGGCCATGGGCAGCGTGTCGGCGAACTGATGGCCGTCGACGAGCTGGTCGTCGATCTCGGCCTTGACGTCCTTGGCCTCCGCTCCGCCGATCTCCACCTCGAAGGTGTCGGGATCGATGCGGATGGCGGGGCAGGCGTTGTTCTCCCGCATGTCGGCCTTGAAGACCTTGCGGGTGTCGCGGATCGCCTTGAACTCCTTGCTCACCTTGACCCGTTCGGCCAAGCCGGCCCTGATGGCCTGTTCGGTGACGAAGTTGACCGCGTTGGCGCCCGGCGCCCGCCCCGTGGCCCCCCACATGGGCCGGGGCAGGACCGGCTGCGGGGTGGTGATGGAGGCGTTGGCGTCGCCCACCTGCGCGTAGGAGATCTGGCCGCCCTTGATGACCCGATGCGGCTTGACCCCGAAGAACTTCGGCTCCCACAGCACCAGGTCGGCGAGCTTGTCCACCTCGACCGAGCCCACTTCGTGATCGATGCCGTGCGCGATGGCCGGGTTGATCGTGTACTTGGCGACGTAGCGGCGGGCGCGGTGGTTGTCGGCCCCGGCGTCGCCGGCCCGGTCGCCCTCCAGCGGGCCGCGCCTGGCCTTCATCACGTGCGCGGTTTGCCACGTCCGTATGATCATCTCGCCGATGCGTCCCATCGCCTGGGCGTCCGACGACATGATCGAGATGGCGCCGAGGTCGTGCAGGATGTCCTCGGCGGCCATCGTGGAGGGCCGGATCCGCGACTCGGCGAAGGCCAGGTCCTCCTCCACCAGCGGGTTGAGGTGATGGCAGACCATCACCATGTCGATGTGCTCCTTGACCGTGTTGACGGTGAAGGGGCGGGTGGGGTTGGTGGAGGCGGGCAGCACGTTCGGCAGGCCGGCCATGGTGATCATGTCGGGGGCGTGGCCGCCGCCGGCGCCCTCGACGTGGAAGACGTGGATCGGGTGGTCGCCGATGGCCTCGATGGTGTCGGCGACCGCGCCCGCCTCGTTCAGCGAGTCGGCGTGCAGGGCCAGCTGGACGCCGGTCGCCCGGCATACCTCCAGGCAGCGGCGCAGGACGGCCGGGGTGGCCCCCCAGTCCTCGTGGATCTTGAACCCGAGGACGCCGGCCTCCACCTGGTTGTAGAGGGATTCGGTGGACATGGTGCTGCCCTTGCCGAGCAGCCCGATGTTGACCGGGAAGGCGTCCAGCGCCTCGAACAGCCGGGCGATGTGCCAGGCGCCGGGCGTGACGGTGGTGGCGGTGCTGCCTTCGGCGGGGCCGGTGCCGCCGCCGATCAGGGTGGTGACGCCCGCGGCGAGGGCCTCGCGGACCTGCTCGGGGCAGATGAAGTGCACGTGGGTGTCGATTCCGCCCGCGGTGAGGATCTTGCCGTTGCCCGCGACGACCTCGGTCTCGGGGCCGATCAGGAAGTCCGTGGCCCGCTCGTGCCCGTCGTGCAGGCGGTCCATGGTCTCGTCGTTGTAGGCCTTGCCGAGCGCGACGATCCGGCCGTCGCGGATGGCCACGTCGGCCTTGACGACGCCCCAATGGTCCAGGATGACCGCGCCGGTGATGACGGTGTCAGGTGGCTGCGGGGCGCCGAACCTCGCGGAGTCGCGCGGCGCGCACGACTGCCCCATCGACTCGCGGATCACCTTGCCGCCGCCGAAGATGACTTCGTTGCCGCTGCGTCCCGGACCACCCGACCAGTCCTCGCTGATCTCGATCCGCAGGTTGGTGTCTGCCAGCTGGATGCGGTCACCGACGGTCGGGCCGAACCGGTCGGCGTACTGCGTCCGGGTGAGGGGCTGCTCGATCGTCGGGATCTCCGGTCCCGGCCCGCCGTCCGGCGACGATGCCTCCGCCACCGGCTCGGCGGGCTGGTCCGCCGATGTGTCCGTCAGGGACTCATCCATCGAGCCGCCCTCCGACCTCGCCGCGCAGGCCGGCCACGATGCGCCTGCCCTCGATGGGCACGAGCTGCACCGTCCGGGTGCACCGGGGCTCGAACCGGACGGAACTGCCGGCGGGAATGTGCAGGCGCTTGCCGTAGGCGGCGGAGCGGTCGAAGCTGAGGCGGGGATTGGCCTCGTAGAAGTGGTAGTGCGAGCCCACCTGGACGGGACGGTCGTCGCTGTTGGTGACGGTCACCGTCGTGATCTCGCGACCCTCGTTGAAGGCCACCTCCGCGGCGCCCTCAGGATGGTCGATCTTCCCCGGATGGATCAGCGTCTCCGCTTCCGCTTCGGCGAAGGGGGCCCGGATGGTGACCAGCTTGGTGCCGTCGCGGAACGTCGCCTCGATCTGGATGTCGGTGATCATCTCAGGGACGCCCTCCATGACGTCGTCACGGGAGAGGATCTTCTCTTCGGCGGTCATGAGCTCGTGAACGGATTTGCCGTCCCGGGCCGCCTCAAGCACATGCGCCGTGATCAGCGCGACCGCCTCCGGGTAGTTGAGGAGAACTCCCCGCTCCTTCCGCTTGCGGGCCACGTCCGCGGCCACATGGATCAGCAGGCGTTCCTGTTCGTGCGGAGTCAGATGCATCTCGGCCACCTCACCTTCGCTCTGCTCCCGGGGGTCGTCCCGGGACTTGGCGATCACCACCGTCCTGCGTACCGAACGTAACGTGATGATCACTGACAGTGATATGGCGCAGTGGTGAGGGGTGCGTTGCCACGGCGGCGAGGAGACCTCCGGCAGCGGGGGTGAGCCGGCGGCCGTGGCCACCGGCGACCGCGCTCCGGCCGGCCTCCGCGGCACTCCGGAAGATCAGTTCAGCAGCGGTACGAGCTGCTCCTCCTCGTAGTCCAGGTGGGCCTCCACCTCCTGGGTGAGCCGGTTCACCCCGCTCAGCAGGGTCTCAGGGGCGACATCGTCGGCGGCCAGCAGAGCCTGGAGCTCGTCGAGCAGCCGTGCGACCACTTCGTGCTCGGCCCGCAGCCGTGCCATCACCGCGGCCAGCTCCGGATGGCGGCTCTCCAGGCCCGGGAACATGTACGCGTCCTCCTTCGAGTGGTGGCCGTGCAGACCCTGGCACATGGTCAGGCAGTTGACGCGCAGCTGCGCGGCCACGCGGGGCCCCGACCGGGCCGCCTCCGCGCGGATGAGGGCCAGCTCGCGGCGGAAACCGTCGTGCATGGTGATCAGCGCGTCGCCGAGAGCGCCGGCGGGCGGCCGGAAGGCGATCGGCATCAGCGCCACCACCGGCAGGACACGGCCCGACTGTTCCTGGTACCTGCCCCAACCCGGATCCGCCTCGACCGCGCGGGCGAACACGCGCTCGCGTTCCTCGCCCTCCAGCACGACCGCCTTGGCCTGGTAGGTCCAGACGCCGTCCTCCACGGTGACCTGCGGGTTGGCGAGCAGGTTGTGATACCAGGCCGGATGCCGGGGCGAGCCGCCGGCCGAGGCGATGACGAGCATGCGGTCGCCGTCGGGCAGGCAGCCCAGCGGCGTGGTGTGCTCGGCGCCGGTCCTGGCGCCCACGGTGGTCAGCAGGAGCAGGCGGGCTCCTTCGAAGGGGCCGCCGACCTGGCCCTTGTTGGCGCGGTATTCGTCGATGATCTGCTGGTTGAAGTCCATGGGCATGCTGAGTACGGCTCCTTGTTGCGGGTGTCGATGACATGGGAGACCCGCACGGGTATGCCGACGCGAGCGGGTGCTACGACACCGCAAGGGGCATGGGACGACGCGCGGGCGCGGTGTGCTCAGGCACGACCGACGGTGTGAGTGGCCACGGTGTCATCCCCTTTGATTCGGCGCCTCCATGCCTCCGTCCGTCCTCCCGGCGGCGACACGCGACGCGGCGGCTATTACGCCCACATTCGGAAAGATGTGTCAAGCCGTACGAACTCCGCAGCGGACCGCCTTTCAGTGGCGAAGCCGCCAGGTGGCCGCACGCCCCCGAGCGCCGTGCACCAGGCTGAGGGACAGCGCGGCGAGGCCGAAGGCGGCCAGCATGATGACCGCCATGGAGACCGTGCGGCCGTTCCCGAGGAGACCCGACAGGGGGGAGGCGGCCGCGCCGAGGATGAACTGGCTGCCGCCGAGCAGGCCGGAGGCCGCTCCTGGAGCGTCGTGGCCGAGTGACTGGACGATGGTCGTGGTGGCGGGCAGCGCCGTGCCGAGGCCGGCGACGGTGACGAACAGGCAGGCCCAGGTGGCGGCGAAGGAACCGCCGGTCGTGGCCAGCGACGCGACGAGGGCCGCCGTACCGGTGCCGGACACGGCCAGCCCCGCGACGAACAGGGTGCCTGGCCGGACGCGGGCGGACAGGCGGCCGAACAGGACGCTGGAGGCCAGCATGCCAAGGGCGTTGGCGGCGAAGACGAGACTGTACCGCGTGGCCGAGAGGCCGTAGACGTCCTGGAAGACGAACGTCGAGCCGGCGATGTAGGTGAAGAGCGCGGCCCCGGTGAAGGACGAGGCGAGCACGTACCCCACGAGGGCGGGCCGCCCGGCGAGCATCGCGATGGCCTTGACCACGCCGCTCACCCCGCCCGATCGCCTGCGGGCGGCGGGCAGGCTCTCCGGCACCCAGGCGAGGAGCCCTGCGATCAGCAGGACGCCGAAGCCCGCCAGCGCGGTGAAGACGAGGCGCCAGGAGCCGATGCCGAGGATGGCTCCGCCGAGCACCGGCGCGGCCACCGGTGCCATGAACACGATCGCGGACAGGGTCGCGAAGCGACGACCCGCCTCCGGGGTGCCGTGGAAGCGGTCGGTGAGCACGGCCCGGGCGACCACCATGCCCGCCGCCCCGGCGACGCCCTGCAACAGCCGCGCGGCGTCGAAGATCTCGATGCTGGGGGAGACGGCGCAGGCCAGCGACAGCACCGTGAACAGCGCGGCGCCGGCCAGCAGGACGCGGCGGCGGCCCACCGCGTCGCTGACCGGGCCCAGGAGCAGCTGCCCCGCGGCGAGCCCGACGAGAAAGGCCGTCAGGGACAGCTGGACCGAGGAGGCCGGGGCGCCGAAGGATCTGGCCAGGCCGGGGAAGCCGGGCACGTACATGTCGACGGACAGGGGAGCGACCGCGGTGAGGCCCGCGAGCACGAGAATGAGCCGGCTGGTGTGCTTCCGGCCGGTGGCCCCACTGTGTCGGCACGCCGCCCGACAGACCTGGCCCGCGATCGCTGTCTCCGCTCCGGCACGCCGGTGATCATCGGCGGTGAAGATTATCCATGGTTCGTCCGAAGAATGACACCACTGGTCATGGATGATCTCTCCGATTACCATCGGCGCTGACCGCCCAGGACACATCTGTCAACGTTCAGGTCGCGAGGCCGTCATACGTGTCGCCGGCCCGTGATCGGCACCCCGGCAGCTCTTCCAGCAGGCTCGTCCTTCCCTGCAGAGGGTTGTTCGTTCCACCACGTCCGCGCCGCGGCATGCCGCGCTGAAGGAGGACGGATGCGTACATCCGACATCTACCTGCGCAGTATCGGCGTCCATCTGCCACCGGTGGTCAGCATCGAGACGGCCGTCGCCGAGGGCCGCTATCCAGCCGGCGAGATGGAGTACTTCCGCCTCCGCGGTGCGGCGGTGGCGGGCGACGTACCGGCTCCGGAGCTCGCGCTGCGGGCGGCCCGGCATGCGTTCGGGCGCTCCGGCGGGATGTCACCGCGCGACCTGGACCTCATGCTGTACGCCGACGTCTGGCATCAGGGGCCGGAGGGCTGGCAGCCGCAGTACTACCTGCAGCAGCACCTGGTCGGCGGCGACGTCCTGGCCGTCGAGCTGCGGCAGGGATGCTGCGGGATGTTCGGCGCGCTGCAGCTCGCCGCCGGGTACCTGCGGCCGGGCGGCACGGCGCTGCTGGTCGGGGCCGACAATCACGGCAGCCCGCTGGTCGACCGGTGGCGCATGATCGAGGGCTACGTGGTGGGCGACGCCGGGTGCGCGCTGCTGGTCACCACGGACCCGGGCTTCGCGCAGGTGCGGTCGGTCAACGTGACCGTGCTGCCGGAAGCCGAGTCGGTCAACGACGGCGGGGTGCCGATGTTCCCGCCGGACGCGACCGTGGGCCGGCCGCTCGACTTCGCCGCCCGGCACCGTGAGTTCCGCAAGCGACTGCTGGCCCGCGACGGCGCCGGCGTCATGCTGGCGATGCAGAGGGCGCTGATGGAGCTGGTGGAGCGGACGCTCAAGGAGGCGGGGATCACGCTCGACGAGGTGGAGCGCGTGGCGTTCCCTCACGGGCGCTGGGACAACGTGGAGGAGCGGGCGAGCTGGTTCGGGCTGACCCTGGCCGACACCACCTGGGACTACGGCGCCGGCATCGGGCACCTCGGGGTCAGCGACCAGTTCGTCGCCCTCGACCACCTGCTGGCCGACGGGGCGCTGGCCCCCGGCGACTACGTGCTGCTCATCGGGGTGGGTGCCGGCAAGACCCTGGCCTGCGCCGTCCTGCGGATCCTCGACATCCCCGCGGAGTACGCCTCCGAAGGGCCCGGCGGCCCCCGTCCCACGGACGACCCGGCCGGCCACAGCTGACGCGCAGGCAGCCCGGCGAGCTCGGCCCCCGCTCGCCGAGCTTCCCGGCCGCCGTCACAGGCCGGAGCCGCTCACGACAGGCCCGTCAGTCCCGCAACCGGGCGGCCCTGGCATGCAGGTAGCGCCGCTGGGGAAAGCTCATGGCGCGCCTGGCCGCCGCCTCGTACGCGTCCCGCGCCGCCGCCAGGTCGCCGGCCATCTCCAGCAGGTGCGCGCGGACCGCGTCCATCCGATGATCACCCGCGACGCGCCCGTCGGAGCGGAGTCCTTCGAGGCGCTCGAGGCCGGCCTCATGGCCGCGGGACATGGCCACGGCGACCGCGTGGTTGAGCGCCACCATGGGATTGTCCGACATCCGCATCAGCAGCTCGTACAGCGCCGTGATCTGCGGCCAGTCGGTCTCCTCCGCGCTCCGCGCCTCGTCATGCAGGGCCGCGACGGCGGCCTGCAGTTGATACGGTCCCGGCGGCCCCTGAGTGAGTGCCGCGGTGACGAGTTCGACGCCTTCCTCGATCTGGGCGGAGTTCCAGAGGCTGCGATCCTGCTCGGCCATCGGGATCATCGCCCCGTCAGTGCCGGTGCGTGCCTGCCGCCGGGCGTCGGTGAGCAGCATGAGCGCGAGCAGCCCGGCCACCTCGGGGTCGTCCGGCAGCAGCCGGTGGACCATGCGGGTCAGCCTGATCGCCTCCGCGGCCGGCTCCGCCCGCTGCAGATCGGGCCCCGACGTGCTGGCGTATCCCTCGTTGAAGACGAGGTAGAGCACGTGCAGCACCACGCCGAGCTGTTCGGCGCGCTCGGACGCGCGGGGCAGGCGAAACGGCACGCCGCTGTCCTTGACGCGCTGCTTGGCGCGGGTGATGCGGCGCGTCATGGTGCCTTCGGGGACCAGGAACGCGCGGGCGATCTCCGCGGTGGTCAGGCCGCCGACCGCCCGCAGGGTGAGCGCGATCCGGGACGTCGGCGACAGCGACGGGTGACAGCACATGAACAGCAGCACGAGCGTGTCGTCCGAGGCGGCGAGCGGCTGGTCGGCAGCCGGCGCCAGCCAGTCGCCCGGCAGCGCCCTGGCGGCCATCGCGTCCTCGCGGCGCCGGCGCGCCTGCTCGCTGCGGAGCAGGTCGGTCAGCCGGCGCGCGGCCACCGTGATCAGCCAGGCCCGCGGGTCGTCCCGGCAGGCCCTCCTCGGGCCACTGCGTGGCGGCGGCCAGCAGCGCCTCCTGGACGGCGTTCTCGGCAATGTCGAAATGCCCGTACCGGCGTACGAGCGCGCCGAGGACCTGCGGCGCCAGGTCGCGCAGCAGGTTCTCGGCCGCGGCGGTGTCGATCAGAACCCCATGTCTCCGGCGGACTCGCTGATGGGCCGGATGTCGGCGTAGGCGTCGTTGTAGGTGTCGCCCGGGTACGGGCACTGTCCCAGGCGGCCGGCGATCTCGGTGGCCCGGTCGAAGCTCTCGCACTCGACGATCCAGTAACCGGCCAGGACCTCCTGGGTCTCGGCGTAGGGGCCGTCGGTGACGAAGCCGGCGCCGCCGCGGGAGCCGAGCCTGCGGGTGTGTACGGGCGCCGCCAGCGCACGGGTCTCGACCAGTTCGCCGGACTCCTCCAGCTCCCGGTTGACCGTCTCCATGAACTGCACCATGGCCGCCACGTCCTCCTGCGCCCAGGCCGGCTTGCCGGTGTCCTTGCCCGACATGGCGTCGTAGTCCTGCTGGGAGGCGTACGAAAGGATCATGTACTTCATCGGTTTCCCTTCTCTCAGCAGGGACGTCGGAGCCGAGGCGCCGTTTCGGACATCGTCCTGCGGCCCCAGCCTGCCCGCGTCGCGCCAGATGCGCCACCGGACGCGTTCCGGCTCTAGATATTCCTTGACAAGAATATTCGTTGTAGAGAATACTTCTCCGCATGGACGCACTCCTCACCGCACTGGCCGACCCGGCCCGCTGGCGGCTCGTGAGCCTGTTGGCCGAGCGGCCCCGGCCGGTCGGCGTCCTCGCCCAGCTCGCCCAGGCGCGCCAGCCGCAGACGACCAAGCACCTGCAGACTCTTGAGCGTGCCGGCCTCGTCACCTCTCACCGCACCGGCCAGCGCCGCGTCTACGCGCTCCAGCCCGCCCCCCTGCGCGACCTGGCGGCCGCCCTCGGCCGGCTCGCCGACACCGCCGACCAGGCCGGCGGCCCGCGCGAGACGTACGACCGCTACGGGCTCAGCCTCGACGCGGAGCGGTTCGCCGCGAAGGAGCCGGGGTGGGCCGACGGCCGCTCGTTCCGGTTCTCCCGGTCGCTGACGGGACCCCCCGAGCTGGTCTGGCGCCACCTCACCGAGGCGCCCCTGCTCGTCCGCTGGTGGACGCCTGACGACCTGCGCGTCTCCGAGCTGGTGTTCGAGGCGCGACCGGGTGGGCGGATCATCCACGAGTACCGCGATGCCGAGGACGCCGACGGCTCCGACGTGGTCGCCGGGCGCGCGGAGGGCGTCGTGGACGACGTACACCCGGGGGCGCGCCTCGCGTACCGGCTCTCCCCGCTGTTGCCCGACGGGAGCCTCGCCTTCACCTCGCACGTCGACCTCGACCTCCGGCCCAGCAGCACCGGCACGGACCTCGACGTCCACTGGCGGATCACCGGCAGCACCGTCGGCTCCGCGGACTTCATCGCAGGCATCGAGATCGGCTTCGGCCAGAGCCTCGACAAGCTCGCGGCGACCCTCGCCGCGGACCTGCGCGACACCGAGCACGACACCGATACAAGGAGCACGAAATGACGAACCCGGCCGGTCGCAGGGTGACCGCCAACCTCAGCCTCTCCCTCGACGGGCGTTACCACGGTCCCGGCGGGCCCAGCGACTTCGGGGCGTTCGCACCGTATGTGATCACGGAAGTCGCGCGAAACCACATGAACCGCATCTGGGAGGGCGCGACGACGGCGCTGCTCGGCCGGATCAACGCCGAGGGATTCATGGGATTCTGGCCGTCGGTCGCCGCCGACGAGAACGCCGATCCGCGTGATCGCGGATACGCCAAGTGGCTGGTCGACACGGAGAAGGTGGTCCTCTCGACCACCTTGACGGAAGCCCCGTGGGAACGCACCCGCGTGGTGAACGCCCCCGCCGCGGACGTCGTCACCGACCTCAGGACCACCGGTGCGGGCGACATCCTCGTCAACAGCAGCCCGAGCGTCATCAAGCCGCTCCTGTCGGCGGACCTGCTCGACCGGCTGTACCTCATGATCTGCCCCGAGATCACCGGAGGCGGGCAGCGACTGTTCGACGACGGCCTGCCGGCTTCGAAGTGGATCCTCACCCACCAGGAGACCGGCGAGCTGGGTGAGATCGCCATGGTCTACGACCGGGTCCGCTGAGCCGGTCGGCCGACCGCGCACCCGCCACGACTTGATCAACTTCCTGATGGCTCGCTAGGTTGGGCGCTTTGACGGCTCCGCCCCCCAAGAGATGGCCATGCGTCGCTACCGTTTCGGCAGGATCGCCGCCCTGATCGCGCTCGGCTACCTGGCCGCAGTCACGGTGCTGGGCGCCTTCGCGCTGACCACCGGCCGGGGCGACCTTCTCTGGAACGTCGTCACCCGCGACTCCGGTATGAGCTGGTTCCCCGGCCTCGGCGAGGACACAATCAGCGTCTCGTGGGGGCTGGCAGTCGTCCTGATCCTCATCGGGGCACTTCAGGCGTGGGCCCTGTGGCAGGTGCTGCGCGGGCGGGCCGGCGGCGAGCCGGCGCCCCGGGGCGGGGCGGTCGGCCTGCTGCGGCTCGCCCTGTACCTGGGCGTCGGCAACGGCCTGATCGGCATCGCGAGCGCTCCGCTGGTTCTCGCCTGGGAGATCCACTGGTTCTGGTCGGTGACGGGGATCGTCTCCGGTCTGGTGCAGCTGGCCATCGTGGGGCTGTTCTTCCTGGTGCTCCGTGACACCGTCTCCCGCGGGCCGCGGCTGTTCTCGCTCGTCGTCGGGACCGTCGCCGGCGTGAGCAGCATCGGCCAGGAGATCACGGGGGCTTTCGACCTGTACTCCGTCGCGAGGATCTTCGCTCTTGCCGACGGGTACGGCTATGTCTGGCTGGCGTGGTCCGTGTCGATCCTGGCAGCCCAGGCCAGGGATCCCCGTTGGAGCGCGGCGACCGTCCGGACAGGCGTCATCGCGCAGGTGCTGTCCGTTCTCCAGCCGAACGGGGTCGTCTCCTTCGGCGGCGGGTTCCCCGAGATCTTCAGGGTCTATGCGCTCCTCGGCGCCGTCAGCGTCTTCGGGCTGGTGTGGGACGCCAGGACCGCCCACGAGCTGGCGAACCCCCTTCCACCGCCGGTACCCCGGCAGGCGCCGGCGCGGCCGGCGGCCAGGCGATGGCCGCTGCCCGCCGTGGCGATCGTGCTCCCGCTGATCCCCGCCGCCGTCAACCTCGCGCACGGCAGGTATCTCTGGATCGGCCCGAGGGGCGTCGTCGAGGAGACCGTCCGCCTGAACGGGGGCAGCGGGAACGCCCTGACGTGGCTCGTCCTGGACGTCTTCGTCGGTGTCGGCGGCCCGGCGCTGCTGATCCTGGCCGCCGTCCTGCGCCGGACCCGCCGCGTCGTGCGGTTCGCGGCGCTGACGCTGACCATCGCCGCGGCCGTGGGCTTCGTCAGCGCGCTCACGGCGACGCGGGTGTCAGGAGAGTTCGGCGACTTCTTCTACGAAGGCACGCAGATCTATCCGGAGGGGCTGTTCTCCCAGGGAGAGGACGGTGAGCTCTTCTTCGGCATCTCACCGTCGTGGTACAGCGCGGCCTTGCTCGCCTCCGCCCTGCTCCTGCTGTCGCTGTACCCGGCCGCGCCCGCCCGGCGCGTACGCCACCACGTGCTGCCGGCCGGGCTCGCCACATTGGTCGCGCTCGGTTTCGTGCCCGTGGCCGACCAGGCCCGCGGCCCGGTCACCGCGGCCGAGGACTGTGATCCGCGCGAGACGTGGTCGCGGTCGCGCGAGCGCGAGCGGCCCGAGCTCACCCGGGACCAGCGATTCGTGTGCTCCCTCCGGCAGGCCGACCTGATCAAGTTCGCCGCCGCCACGCCCGACGCCGTGATCCTCGCCCACGCCCGCCGGCTGTGCGGCGTCTACACCCGCAACGATCCCCAGGAGGTCGCCCGCCTCCAGGCGACGGAGGGGCTGAAGCGCGACGCCCTGACCCACCCGCTCGCGGAGATCTGCCCCAGCGCCCGCGCCGCGGTCGAGGCCGCGGCGGCCAGTCAGGACCGGGAGATGCGGGAGTGGCAGGCCGACGCGCAGCGCATGTGCGACTCGAGCCCGCGCCACCGCCCGCTCGTCGAGCCGGCCACGGCGATCCGCATGAAGGAACCCCAGTGGACGGACTACGGGGTCGTGGAGACGTACGAGCCGACCGAGGACGGAGGGGACCCGTTCGAGGACGACTCGCTCGATCAGGCCGGTGCCGACGGCCTGGTGGCCGCCCTCCCCGGCCACCTGATGATCCGCACGCACTCCGACTACCGTCTCTGCGTCACGGTGGAGACCTACAGCCGCCGTCCGCCGGTGGAGACCAAGGGCTGGGACCAGGTCGTCGAGGTCGGCTACGAAAGCCCCACCGGCGAGATCGTGCTCAGGGACGACATGAGCGGGACGAAGTTCCCCGACCTGTCGCTCGACGGCCGCGCGGGTCACTACCGGATCCGCGTGCACTACGACTGGTTCAGGTGGCAGGGACCGCACGAGGGCGGCCAACGCCTGCTGATCATGGCGTTCCCCGGCAAGGGGGACAAGCCGATCACATACCGCAAGCCGCCCAGGCGGTGAGCACGCCTGCCAAGGCATGGCGTCAGATGGGGGGCGTCCCTCATCAGGAACGAGCAGCTGCGCCGCTGACCGGATCAGGCCATGATTCAGTCACATGTCCCAGTTGCACCATCTTGTAGCCAGGGCCGGCTACCGCTTCGACGAACCGATCGTGGTCGGGATACGGCACGGTGGCCGGCCACCCCTCCTACTGGCCCAGGGGCGGACGCTCCGCGGTGACCCCCTGGGCGCGACGACGCTCACCTACGCGGCCTCCTTGTCGAAGCAGCTGACCGCTGCCTGCGCGGCGCTGCTCGCCCGGCAGGGCGAGCTGGACATGGAGTCCTCTCTGTCGCACTGGCTGCCCGAGCTGCCCGCATGGGCGGACGCCGTCCGGCTCCGGCACCTCGTCCATCACACGTCGGGTATCCCGGCCGACTCCGCCATCGATGCCTTCATGACCGATGACGCCGACCGGACCAGCCAGGGCGTCATCCAGGCTCTCGCCCGGTTCCCGGCGTCGGATCGCCGGCCGGGCGCCGAGCATGTCTACTCCAACGCCGGCTATGTCTGCCTTGCCGCCGTGGTGGAGCGAGTGGTGAACCGGCCGCTGCCCGAGTTCGCCCTGCGTCAGCTGTTCACCCCGCTGGCGATGGCCGATACGTGCTTCTGGGCAGGGGCCGATCCCACGCCTCCCGGCGCCGCGCCGCTTGTCCGCCCTCATCCCGCCCCGCTGTCCCTGGGCGACGGTGGCGTGTGGAGCACCGTCGGCGATCTGCTGCGCTGGAGCCAGGCGCTCAACGCCGACGAACTCGGCATCTCGGCACTCCTGCAGACCCCTGGACGCCTCGATGACGGAACACCCCTCGACTACGCCTGGGGCATCGGGGTCCGATCGCACGCCGGCTATCGCGATGCGCCGCGCCGGTCAGCCGTCGTCCAGCAGGATGGCCTGCACGGGGCAGGCGCGAGCCGCCTCCTCCACGGCGGGCTGCAGCGCGTCGGAAGGCGTGGCCTCGTACACCAGCTCGTCATCGTCGTCGAGGGCGAACACCTCAGGGGCGGCGAACACGCACTGGGCGTGGGTCTGGCACAAGGTCATGTCGACACGGACGCGCATCATGAGTCCTTCTCAGCTGTGGGGTTGAACCGGGAGTACTTGCCGAAGGACCACCGTTGCGGGATGCCACCGGGGATCTGGACGGCTCGTTCGACGTCGAAGTCGATCAGCCGTTGCGCGCCGGGCACCCCTGCCGCCCGCTCAGGGTCCCAGTCGATGCGGGCGCGTCCGGTCAGGTGCAGGGTGTGACCGTTCTCCCAGTCCAGGAACAGCAGCCCGCAGCGCGGCTCGAGTTCGAGGTTGCCCAGCGTCATGTACATCGAGTTGCCGGCGTAGTCGGGCCAGGTCAGCCGGCGGCTGCCGGCCACCGTGACGAATCCGGGGTTGCCGCCGCGATGTGACGCATCGGCTCCCAGTCCCTCCGCATACGTGCCGACGAAGAACGTGTCGGCCGTGCCGATCCACTGCTGTTGGCCGGCGGTGAGCTCGCCGGTGACGAGCGCCGTCCTGCTTCCCGGGGGCACGTCGTCGACGTGGGCGCGGGTCTGGATGTACTTCGGGCAGTTGGAGTACACCTGTTCGGTGCGGACGAGGAGCCGGCTCCCGTGCCGGCGGGCCCGGCCGTTGACCCGCATCCGTCTCCGGCTTGCCGGCTCGATCATGAGCATGCCCACCTGCCGCTCGGCGTCGAAGAGGCCCGCGAGCGGATCGCCGGCGCCGGGCAGCCGGTCCGCGACGACGGAGCGGTCGTCCGGGGCGGTGACGAACCCGGGTGGGCCGGTGAGCACGCTGACCCACGCCGCGCCGGTGTCATCGGCGGCCGCGATCACCGCGAGGCGCTGCTGCCTGAGGAATTCCGCCGCCACCGGCGGGATGGCCGCCCCCGCGCCGGCCGACCCCCATCCGTCGGCGGTCAGACCGGCGCGGCGCTGTACTGAGCGTTCGCCTGGGTGGAGCATGGGCGATCCCTTCCCGTCGTGGGCCCGGGCCGCGGCGCGCGGCCCGGGCACAGGTGCATCCGTCGGATCGGTCAGAAGAAGCCGCAGGTCGGCGCGCCCTTCGTGGGCGCCGGTGCGGTGTCGGCGCCGGTCGGCGCATAGATCTCCAAGCGGATGCCGTCCGGGTCGGCGAAGAAGACACCGCCGGAGGACGCGCCCTCGCCGTGCGGGACGATCCCCTCGTGGAAGGGCCGCACCCCGAGTTCGCGCAGGGTGGCCTCGGCGCGCCGGACCGCCTCGATGTCGGGCACCTGGAACGACAGGTGGTGCAGGCCGGGCCGGTCGGTGGCGAACACGCCGCCGCTCTGCTGCCACAACGTGACCAGCAGGGTGCCGTCGCGGCCGAGCAAGGCGAATCTGCGGTCGCCGTCGGTCTGCTCACCCATGATCTCGAACCCGAAGACCTGGCGGTAGAAGGCGGTGGAACGTGCCAGATCGGTCACGTTCAGACCGACGTGCCCGGTCTGCAGGGCAGGTGTGCTCATGCGGAACCTTCCATGTGGATGCGGTTGCGTTGGTGACGGGCATGGCTGCCCGTCTGCCGGGAAGGTCGTTTCTAACGGATAGAAACCCCTTGTGTCATTAGAATATGCAGGGTGTTTATAACGCTGTCAACCTGGATGTAGCGTTAGAAGGGTGGAAGTGGCACACCTTGCGGATGGCGGCGCTCCGTTCCTGGGCGAACCGCCGGCCATCGAACTCGGCAACACCTCGTACGCGGTGAGAGGCCGCCCCAAGGACGGCTTGCGCAGCGTCGAGCACCTGGCCGCGTGGCTGCGCGACATGCGCCCACGCCTCGCGGTCGGACTCGCCGACGCCGACATCCACGGCGTGACGGACCACGACCTGCACCTCGCCAGGGAGCTCCGGGATGTCGTACGGGCCCTCGCCGCCGCAGCCGTGAACGACCGCGCACCCGATCCGGACATGGTGGCGACCCTCAACCGTCACGCCGGCCACACCACGCGCTGGCGGGAGTTGCGCACCACGCCCGAGCCGCACACGACGGAGTGCACCGCGGGCCGCCCTGTCGCGGCCGCACTCGCAGCCGTGGCCGAGGACGCCGTCGACCTGTTCGCCGGGCCCCTGCGTCACCGGCTGCGCGCCTGCGAGGGCCCGGGCTGCATCCTGTACTTCGTCCGCGACACCCCACGGCGCGAATGGTGCTCACCCGGCTGCGGCAACCGGGCACGAGCCGCCCGCCACTACGCCAAGGTGCGGCAGGGGAGTGGTGACTGAGCCGCCACGCGGGGGACCGGCGGGAGGCGGCGGGCCGGCATGCGGAGGGGTGCGCGAGACGGGTCCCGGCCGTCTGTGTCACCATGCTCGATCATGTCGGAATTCGAGGCGAGCGACGAGACCTTGGCCGCCATCGCCGCTCGGCACGGGATCACCGCCGAGCAGGTGCGGCCCCTTCCGGCAGGGGTGGCCAACCGCGTCTTCCTGCTCGGGGACGACCTGGTCCTGCGCATCCCACGGGCCAAGCAGTTCCTCCCGGACCTGGTCAAGGAGGTCGCGGTCATCCCCGCCGCCCTGCAAGCGGGCGTGCGGACGCCGGAAGTCGTCGCCTTCGACGACACGTGTTCGGTGGTGGACGTGCCGTACATGGTGCTCGCCCGAGCGCGGGGAACAGATCTCGCAGGCCTCGACCTGCCCGCCGCCGACGCCACCCGTGTCCACCACCAGGTGGGCAGGGAGCTGGCCAAGCTGCACCGGCTGTCCCAGGCCACCGCGCCTGACCTTCCTGCCGTCCCCGTGGAGGACGACGCGGACCCCTGGGCACTCACCGACCGTCTTCTCGTGGCGGGCTGGATCGACGCGGAGGCCGCCCGCTGGCTCACCGGCTGGTTCGACCGGCTCTCGGCGCATCTCCCCGCGGACCCGTCCCCGGTCCTGGTCCACGGCGACATCGCCCCGCAGAACCTCCTTGTCTCCCCGGCGACGGCCGAGCTGGACGGCATCGTGGACTGGGGCGACGCCCAGTGGGCCGACCCTGCTGTCGACTTCGCCAAGATGCCCCTGACCGGCATCCCGGCCATGCTCGACGGCTACCGGCAGGCGATCGGCGAGCGAGCCTCAGCCAGCACACCGAGCTGGGAAGCTCGCGTGCTGTGGTTCCACCTCACCTGGGCGCTCGGCCGCCTGCCGGATCCCGTCCCGCGCCCCGGCGAACGCCACTGGACCGCGCCTCCAGCCGGCCGGCTCCTGGGCCTGCTCCGCTTCTTCGCCTCGGCCCCGCCGAGCCCTTGGGCCGATCTGGCCTGATCCGGCGGTGTCCATGGAGATGGACGGGTCCGGTCGCCGCCGCAGGTCACGGACATGCCGCCTGCGCGGGCGGTGCGCTTCAGCGCGGCTGGTTCGTGGGCTCCGCTGCCCGGGAGCGGGTGGCCGCCAAGCTGGCGAGGAGCTTGAGCCGGTCCTCGGAGGTGGTGCCCGGCTCCGCGGTGTAGATGGTCAGGTCGTGCACGGCCCGGTTGGACATCGGCAGGTCCAGGGACTGGTAGGTCAGCTCCATGTGGCCGACCTCGGGGTGCCGCAGCCGCTTGACGCCGTCGTGGCGGATACGGACGTCGTGCGCGGCCCACTGGGCTCGGAAGCCGGGACTGAGCGTGGACAGCTCGCCGATGAGCTCACGCAGGGCCCGGTCGTGGGGCTCGCGCCCGGCTTCGGCGCGCAGCAGCGCGGCGGTGGCGGCAGCGGCGGCGTCCCAGTCGGCGAAGAAGTGGTGGGCGCCCGGGTCGAGGAAGATGTAGCGGGCGATGTTGGCGCGGCCGCGCCTGCCGATGGTCTCACTGGCGAACACCGGCGCGAACAGGGCTCGGGCCAGCGCGTTGCTCGCGACGACGTCCATGCGGCCGTTCTGCACGGAGGCGGAGGACATCGTCATGGAGTCGAGCAGCCACTGGACACGCGGCGCGACCTCGACATCCTTGCGCCGGGACGGCGTGCGGTGGGCGGGCCGGGCTGACCGGGCCAGGTCGAACAGGTAGGTGCGCTCGTCCTCTCCCAGGTGCAGTGCCCGGGCGACCGCGTCGACCACGTCCTCGGACACGCCGCTGATGTGGCCCTTCTCCAGCCGCGTGTACCACTCCGTGCTCACGCCTGCGAGAACGGCGACCTCCTCGCGCCGCAGCCCCGGAACCCGGCGTCGGCCGCTGGTCGGCAGCCCGACCTGCTCCGGGGTGATCTTGGCGCGCCGGCTGGCGAGGAAGTCCCGGATCTCGGAGCGGTTGTCGGGTCGCTGGTCCATGCCTTCCACGGTAGCCGCCGGCCGCCGTGGAGGGAGGTTGAGCTTGTACCCCCCATAAACCCGACCTTCTCCACACGCTGCGCAGCCGGTTTCGTGGGATCGACCGCTCGAACACGACCCCGATGGAGATGGAAGCATGAGCACGCGAGGAGGAGTCCTCCACGCCCCCGGCGACGTGCGCGTCGAAGACCGCGAGCCTCGGCCGGCCCGGCTCCCGTTCGTCATCCATGTGCTGGCGTTGGGCACGTTCCTCATGGGCACGACCGAGTTCGTGGTGGCGGGCCTGCTGCCGCAGATCGCGGGTGACCTGCGGGTGAGCGTGGCCCGGGCCGGGCTGCTGATCACGGTCTTCGCGGCCGGGATGATCGTCGGCGCGCCGCTGACCGCGATGCTGACGCTGCGCCTGCCCAGGCGGTCGACGCTGATCCTGGCCCTGTGCGTCTTCGCGGCCGGACATGTCATCGTCGCGCTCGGCTCCAGCTTCGCGCTGCTGCTGGCGGCGCGGTTCCTCACGGCGCTGGCGACCGGGGCGTTCTGGGCGGTGGCCAACGTGGTGGCCACCCGCGTCGCCGGCCCCGGCGCGAGCTCCCGCGCCCTGGGCGTCGTGGGCTCCGGCGCCATGCTCGCCAACGTCGTCGGTGTGCCGCTCGGCGCTCTCGCCGGGCAGCTCATGGGCTGGCGGGGACCGTTCTGGGTGCTCGCGGCCCTCGCGGTGGCCGCCATGGGACTGATCGCCCGCTACGTCCCGCACGACGGCCCCGGCCGTCAGGCGGTGTCGATCCGGTCCGAGCTGTCCGCTCTGCGCTCCGGCCGACTGTGGCTGGCGCTGGCGGCGTGCGCCACCACGACCGGCGGCGTGCTGTCGGCGTACTCCTACGTCTCGCCGCTCATGACCGACCGGGCCGGCCTCGCCGCCGGCCTCGTGCCGCTGGTGCTCGTCGGCTTCGGCGTCGGCGCCCTGGCGGGCTTCCTCGTCGGAGGGCGTCTGGGCGACGTACGCCCGCATGCGACGACCATCACGGCGGCCGCGGCGACCACGGTCCTGCTGCTGGCGATCTGCCTGCTGTCCGGCTACGCCGTGCCCACGGCCGCGCTGGTCGCCCTGCTCGGGCTCTTCGGGCTCGGCGCCAACCCCGTGCTGATCTCCCTGGCCGTCCGCTTCGCGGGCAAGGCATCCACCCTGGGGTCCGCCCTCACCGTCTCGGCGTTCAACTTCGGTACCGCCGCCGGCTCCTCGTTGGCCGGCCTGGCCCTCGGCTCCGCCCTCGGCGCCACGGGTCCCGCCGTGGTCGGCGCCGCCATCGCCGCACTGACCCTGATCCCCACCGTCACCATGGCCCTCACCCGGCGCCGCCGCCTTTGCCCGGAATTTGCCCGATACGAGCCACAGTGAACTAGTGCCTGATCTGGGCAAACGCTGCTTCTGCACCACCACCCGAAACGGAGAACACCTGATGCGCGCAACCCTTCTGCACGGCGCCGGCGACGTCCGGGTCGAGGAGGTCCCCGACCCCGTCATCAAGCAGCCCACCGACGCGCTCGTCCGCGTCACCGCCTCCTGCATCTGCGGCAGTGACCTGTGGCCGTACGGCTCGCTGTCGCCGGCCGACGGTCCCGCACGGATGGGGCACGAGTTCATCGGCATCGTCGAGGACACCGGCTCCGAGGTGACAACCGTCAAGAAGGGCGACCTGGTCGTCGCTCCCTTCGCCATCTCGGACAACACCTGCGAGTTCTGCCGCGAGGGCCTGCACACCTCGTGCGTCCACCCGGAGGCCGGTTTCTGGGACGGCGAGCCGGAAGAGGGCGGCCAGGCCGAAGCGGTCCGCGTCCCGCTCGCCGACGGCACGCTGGTCAAGCTCCCCGTCGCTGCGGACTCGGCCCTCATCCCGTCCCTGCTGACGCTCTCCGACGTGTTCGGCACCGGCTACCACGCCGCCGTGGCGGGCGGCGTGAACGAGCGCACCCGCGTCACTGTGATCGGTGACGGCGCCGTCGGCCTGCTGGCGGTACTGTCGGCCAAGCGCCTCGGCGCCGAGCAGATCATCCTCATGGGCCGCCACACGGCGCGCACCGAGCTCGGCCGGGAGTTCGGCGCCACCGATGTCGTCTCCGCCCGCGGCGAGGAGGGCATCGACCAGGTCCGCGGGCTGACCGGCGGCCACGGCACGCACGTGGTCCTGGAGGCCGTCGGCAACATGCCCGCCTACGAGCAGGCGGTCGGGGTCGTCCGCCCGGGCGGCGTGATCAGCCGTGTCGGCGTCCCGCAGTACGAGGAGGCCCCGGTCGGCTTCGGCAGCCTCTTCCGCCACAACCTGCGTCTCGCCGGCGGACCGGCACCGGTCCGGGCCTACATCGAGCAGCTGATGCCCGACATCCTCGACGGCACCATCGAGCCGGGGAAGGTCTTCGACGCCACGACCACCCTCGGCGGCGTCCCCGCCGGCTACCGGGACATGGCCGACCGCAAGACCCTCAAGGTCCTCGTCAAGCCCTGACAGAGGTGATGGTGACGAGCACCTCCCGGTGAGGCCCATGGTAGGTACTCTCGGCATGGAGTTCTTCTGTTATCACCGTGATCGGCCTGACTCCGCGGCGCTGCGCGCCGAGCTGGTGGAAGCGCACTGGTCCTACATGGACCGGTACGCGGCGGAGCTGATCGCCCGTGGCCCGACCTTCGGCCGTGGCGGCGACACGGCCACCGGCAGCGTGCACATCGTCGATCTGCCGGATGTCGCCACCGCGCGCGCGTTCGTCTTCGACGAGCCCAACTATCAGGCCGGTGTGTACCGGGACGTGGTGCTGCGCCGGTGGCGCAACGTGCTGGGACGCACGATGTGGGAGTTCCCCGGCGGACGGGAGGGCGGCAACCGATACCTGGTGCTGGGCCTCGGCTCCGGGCAGGCCGCCGACCTCGACCCGCCGCCCGCCCCGGCCCAGCTGGACGAGCTGATCGCGTACGGGCCGCTGCTGTCCGACGACGGCACCGCCTGGCTGGGTACGGCGCTGCTGGTCCGGGCGCCGGACCCGGACGCGGCACGCGCCCTCCTGACCCCGGACCGGTACGCCGGCATCGAGGTGCACGACTGGGAGTTCGGCGGGCGGCGGTAGGGAGCACGTGACCGTGCCGGGGCCCGGGCCGGCCGCGCGGGCCAGGATCCGGCCATGCCCCTGTCCGCGGACGACGTGGAGCGTTTCGAGGACTCCAGAGCGCGACTGGAGGCCATCGCCTATCGCCTTCTCGGGCCGTTCAGCGACATGTTCGCGGGCACCGGCGTCGTACCGAGGCTCGCGACGGTCACCGGCGTCGACGTCGACCGCAAGACCGTCACCGTCACCGACGCGAACGGCGCCGCGCGCCGAGCACGCCTATGAGATCGCCGGCCGGCCCGGAGCACTCCGGCTGCGCGAGCGCCTCGCCCGCCTCGGGAGGTCCGACCGCGTGGCAGGCCGCCGACGCGATCGCGGCGCGCCTGACCGGCGGAAAGCTCGCGAACGTGCCGATCCGCTACGTCAACCAGTGCATCTCACTGGGCGGTCGTCAACCCGACGCTCGGGCTGCCGACCCGGCGCAGCCGCGTCACGCGGAAGCCGGCCGCGGCGGGAGCGGCCTTCCGGATGCCGGCGTAGAGCCCGGAGCGAAGCGCCGGTGTCAGGCGGTGGCGTGCTCGCCCCCGGTGCGCAGCCGCAGCAGCACCACTCCGTACATCCGGTCCGCCGGGCACAGGCCCCACTGCTTGGAGTCCTCCGAGCGGGGGTGGTCTCCGCGCAGCACCAGCATGCCCGGCGGCACGCTGCCGGGCGGATCCCCCGCCACCCAGGGCGGCACCGGGTCCCCGGCCGCCGCGACGACCCGCTTGACGTACCACCCGGTGGGGGCGACGGGGCCGTCCCACCCCGTACGCGGGTCGGGCCGCCGGACGACCACGATCTGGCCGGCCCGGACCCGGCGGCGGTGGCGCAGCACCAGCAGCACATCACCGTGGAGCAGGGTCGGGGTCATGCTGCCGCCCCGCACGGTGACGGTGGACAGCAGCAGCCGGGCCGCCGGCACGGCCCCGATCACCAGCGCCACCGCGCCGACCCAGCCCAGGGCCTGGCTCATCCGGCGGCCACCGTGGTCGGCACCACGCCGTCCTCCCCGGGCGGCGACGCGGCCGGGTCCTCCTGGTACCCCTCCGCCTGGGTGCGGAAGAGCTGGGCGTAGGCGCCGTCCGGGGACGCGGTGAGGGAGGCGTGGTCGCCGCTCTCCAGGATCTGGCCGTCCTGCACGACGACGATCCGGTCGGCCCGGCGGACGGCGCTGAGCCGGTGGGAGACCAGGACGCTGGTGGACCCCGCGCGCAGCTCCCGCAGCCGGTCGTGGACCGCCGCCTCGGCCACCGCGTCGAGCCCGGAGCTGGGCTCGTCCAGGATCATCAGATCCCGGCCCTGACGCATCAGCCCGCGGGCCAGCGCCAGGCGCTGCCACTGCCCGCCGGACAGGTGGACGCCGCTCACCTGCGCGGCCTCGTCCCCGTCCTCCTCCTCTCCCGCGTGGAACACCCTGCTCAGCATCGTCCGGTAGCCGGCCGGCAGCCGCTCGACGATCTCGTGCGCCCCGGCGCGCTCGGCGGCGGCCCGGACCCGGTCCTGGTCGTCGATCGCCGCCAGGTCGCCGAGTCCGATGTTCTCGGCGGCGGTGAGGTCGTAGTCCATGTAGTCCTGGAACACCGCGCCGATCCGCTGACGCAGCTGCGCCACCGGAACGTCGCGAATGTCCACCCCGTCCCACAGCACGGAGCCGCGCTGCGGATCGTAGAACCGGCAGAGCAGCTTGACGAGGGTGCTCTTGCCGGCGCCGTTGAGCCCGACGACGGCCACGCTGGTGCCGTACGGGATGGTCAGGTTCAGCCCGCGCAGCACCCACGGGAAGTCCTCGCCGTAGCGGAACCACACGTCGCGCAGCTCGATGGAGTGGGTCAGCGGGGCGAGCTCCCGGGGGTGCGACGGCACGGCCAGGTCGTCCCGCACCTCGACCACCGTCAGGTAGTACTGGAAGACCAGGGCGGACTGATGTCCCATGGCGATGCCCTGCACCAGCACGCTGAGCCCGCCCTGGAGGCCGGCCAGGGAGGCGATGAAGACCGACACGTCGCCGATGCTGATCGTCCGCTCGGCCGCGGCGTGCACGGCCCACAGCAGCCCGCCGGCCGACAGCAGCGCCCCGAGGGCGGCAAGGGAGACCTGGACGCGCACCACGCCCCGCTCCAGCCGGTCCTCGGCGTTGTTGGCGGCGCGCAGTTCGGTGAGCATCCGCCCGTGCAGGAAGCTGCCCAGCCCGAACAGGCGGACCTCCTTGGCGGCCTGCAGGTCGGTCAGCAGCATCTGGTAGAAGATCTTGCGCCGCATGCCGGGGCTGGTGCGCCACATCAGCCCGGCCCGCTGCCGGCTCAGCGTCAGATGGGCGATCATCGCGGGTGCGGCGGCCACCAGCGCGGCAGCCGTCATGACCGGGTTGATCGCCACCAGCGTGCCCAGGAACCCGGCGATGCCCAGGGTTCCCTGCAGGCTGGACAGGCCCATGTGGATCAGCTGGTCCGGGGCGTGCTCGGCGGACTGCTGGGCCAGTCGAAGCCGGTCGTGGAAGCGCGGCTCCTCCAGGCGTGCCAGCCCGCTCATCCGGTTGACCGCGTCGAACAGCCGGTCCTGCGAGTGCAGGCCGATGGCCCGCCGGGCGCGTCCCTGCGCGTACTGCGTGACGGCCGAGGTGGCGGCCATCGCGATGCCCAGGGCGCCGATGCCGGCCGCCATCCACACCAGCGCCCCGGTACGGGGGTCGGTGGCGGTGAGCTCGTCGAGGGCGACCTTGGTCAGCCAGGCGGTGGCCACCGGCGCCACGCCACTGATCACCGCCGTGACGAGCTGGAGGAGCAGCATGCCGGGGGAGGCCTGCCAGGCGAGCGCGTAGGCCGCCTTCATCCCGCGGACGACGGAGACGCTCGGCTCCGTCACGTCATCGTCGCCGCTCACGGCGCCGAAGACCGCGCGGTCCGGGCCAGCCCCTGCAGGCCGACACTGGCGGCGGTGGCGACCCCGTCGGGGCCGTAGAGGGCGAACCCGGGGTAGAAGCGGGCACCGAAGACGGTGCCGACCGGCGCGTCGAGGAATTCGGGCACCACATGGTCCGCGACGCCCACGAGCCGGGCGGCCAGCTCACTGCCGGCCGCGTCCACGCCGACCACCGTGGCCAGTACCTGGCCTCCGGCGTCCCGCACCCGGCGCGCGTGCTCGCCGAACTCGGGCACGCTGTCGTCGCAGCTCGCGCAGTCCAGCGACAGGAAGGCGATCAGCGCCGGCCGGCCGGCCAGCTCGGCGCGGGTGACCGTGGCGCCGTCGGCGGTGGTCGCGGTGAAGTCGGGCATCCGGTCCCCGGGCGCGATGCCCAGCTCCGGTTCCCTGTGGACGGAGGCGGGGCCGTGATGGTGGGGGCTCGGTGGAGCGCTCATACGGGCACGCCAGCGACGCGTCACGGCCACGGTCAGCACGAGGTTCACCGCGGTGAGCGCCGCGACCAGAACGAGTCCTGCGACCAGGTATTCCACAGATGTCCTTTCCGGCTCCGGCGCCGTCTCACCGGCCGAGGTCCCCTGCCGCGACCGGGGACGGGAAGAGCGCGGCGATGTCGTCGAACAAGACGATCAGAGCGCTGAGAACGCCGGCCGAGGCCACGGCGGTGCGTGAGCGCGCGGCGCCCTGGCGGAGGAGGGGGAGCGCGCGTCCGGGGGGCGCCGGGGCCGGCGTGGCCGCCCTCGGCGAGGGCGGCCACGCGGCGTGTCAAGCAGGTGTCACGCCGGTCGGCGACGGGCGGGCCTCAGCAGTAGTTCATGCTGTAGCTGTACCAGGGGCCGCAGTGCTTCACGCAGGCGCCGTTGGTCGAGCAGGTGCGGCCGAAGCACACGCCGCCCTGGATCTTGAACTCCATCGACGAGTCCGGCGCGCAGCCGGCGTCGGCGGTGGTCGTGGGAAGCAGCGCCTCGACGGCGCGGGTGACGCGCCGGGTCACACTCTGGAACATGGTCGCTCCTTGGGATGGTGGGATCGGTTTTCCACACACGGGCCGAGCGCCGCCACGAAAGGGTGAACACGGCGGCCGCGGCTCGCGCGGGCATGGGGGTGGGCCTTCGGGACGCTAAGGGGCGACCAGCTCGGTCCGCAGGGCGGCGACGCCCGCGCCGGCCGTGGTCACCACGCCGTTGGGGCCGTACCAGGCGTAGGTCGGGTAGTTCTTGACGCCGTACCGCTTCGACAGCGTGGCCTGCGAGTCCTCGGCGATCACGATGTCCATCACGTCGCTGAGCATCGCGGCCAGCTCGCTCCCGGCCGAGTCGTCGCCGTGGACGATCGCCAGGGAGATTCCTCCGTCGGCCCGCAGCCGCTCGGCGTGCCCGGCGAACACGGGCACGGCCTCGACGCAGGCCTTGCACGTGAGCGAGAAGAACCCGACCAGGGTCTCCTTGCCGAGCAGGGTGCCGTCCGTCACGGTGGTGCCGTCGAGGGCGCGGGCGGAGAAGCTCGGAATCCGATCGACCATCCGGATGCCGGCGCCGTGCGTGCCACCGCCCGTGGCCTCCAGCTCTCGCCACCGACGGAGCATGACCAGAAGGAACGCCAGGTTGAGTACGCTGACGACGCCGACCAGCACCAGCCCCATAACAGCGAATATCACGAAATGCGTCCTCTCCCAGAACCTACGGGAACCGGTACGGCCGCGGCCACTCGACGATGATCGCTTAAAAGGGGTCCAACCGCAATGCCGGATATTTCTGGGCCGGTTTGCTGCTGTCATGAGTTGTTGTTGGGTGTCGTTTGTTGCGGTGTGTCTGCCGTGTGAAGGGATATGTCGGGTCTTTCGCGGTGAAACGCAGGCTCTGGAGTAAGAAGTCGCCCCGCTGAAGCCGGTCAGGCGCGCGACAGGACCACCTTGAGCGCTCCGGTCACCTGTGGGTCGGCGAACGTCTCGTAGGCGGCCGTCATGTCACACAGGGCGAAGCGGTGGGTGATGAACCCGCCGGGATCCAGCCGTCCGGCGGTGACCATGGCCAGCAGGGCCGGCGTGGAGAAGGTGTCGACCAGGCCGGTCGTGATGGTCAGGTTGCGGATCCACAGGTCCTCCAGATGGAGGGTGGCCGGTTTCCCGTGCACGCCGACGTTGGCCACATGGCCTCCGGGCCGCACCAGGCGGGTGCAGAGCTCGAAGGTCTCCGGCACGCCGACGGCCTCGATCGCGACGTCGGCGCCCAGCCCGTCCGTCAGCTCGGCGATCGCCGCCGCGGGGTCGTCACCGGCGCCGGCGACCACGTCCGCGCCGAGCCGTCCGGCGGCTTCCAGCCGGGCCGGAGCGAGATCGACGGCGACGATGTGGCTGGGCGTGAAGAGCCGGGCGGTGGTGATGGCGGCCAGTCCGATCGGCCCCGCGCCGACGACCGCGACCGTGTCACCGGGCCTCACACAGCCGTTGAGGACGCCCACCTCGTAGGCGGTGGGCAGGATGTCGGCCAGCATGAGCGCGGCCTCGTCGGAGACCCCCTGGGGCAGCAGGTGGACGGAGGTGTCCGCGAACGGCACGCACACGCACTCGGCCTGGGTGCCGTTGACGCGGTGACCGAGGATCCATCCGCCGCCGCCCAGGCACTGGCCGAACATGCCGGTCCGGCAGTAGCGGCAGCGCCCGCATGCCGAGATGCACGAGATCAGGACGCGGTCTCCCGGCTCGACGGTGGTGACCGAGGTCCCGGTCGCGGTGACGGTGCCGACCGCCTCGTGGCCGAGGATCGTGCCCGGCCGTACGGCGGGCACATCGCCCTTCAGGATGTGCAGGTCGGTGCCGCAGATGGTGACAGCGTCCACCCGTACGATCGCGTCCGTCGCCTCGGTCAGTCGCGGATCGGGGGTCTCCTCCCACGAACGCTGACCCGGCCCGTGATAGATGAGCGCCTTCATCGTGCCTCCTCGTCGGCTTTCCTCTCCCACGCTCGTCGGGGAGGGGCCGAACCGGGCAGGGGCGAAGGTCCCTCACGCGGACGGCTTTGGCCTCCGGAGGCCGGATCGGGAGGCGTCGCACGACGGCAGCCACTTCGCGTGTGCCCCCGTTCCGGCTCGCGGAAGGCGTCCTCGACCAGTCGCCGGTCAGCGCAGGCGGCGCAGCAGCGGCGAGGGCGGCGGCTCGCAGGGCGCCACCCTGATCCGCGCGTCCACCGTGGTCGCGCCGTCCGGGGTGACGATGACGGGGTTCAGGTCGAGCTCGGCCACGTGCGGCAGGTCGTCGAGCAGCCTGCCGATCCGCGTGACCTGGTCGGCCAGGGCGTCGACGTCGGCGGGTGGCGAGCCGCGGTAGCCGTGCAGCAGCGGGGCGCACCGCAGCTCGCCGATCATGTCGGCGGCGTCGGCGACGGGCGGCACCCGGAAGGCGCGGTCGGCCAGCAGGTCCGCCATCACCCCGCCCATGCCGACCATGACCAGCGGCCCGAACGCCGGGTAGTTGACACCGCCCACGATGATCTCCACGCCACCCGGCAACAGGGGCTGCGCGATCGCGCCGGTCATGTCGTCGCCGATCTGGGCCGACATCTCGCGATACGCCAGCCGTACCTCCTCCTGGGTCCGCAGGTCGAGCCGGACACCGCCGACGTCGCTCTTGTGCACGGGACCGACGGCCTTGAGCACCACCGGCAGCCCGACACGCCCGGCGGCCCGGACGGCGGCCTCGGGGCTGTCCGCGTCGATCGACTCCACCAGTCGCACGCCGTAGCAGCCCAGCAACCGGGCCGTGGCCTCGGGGGACAGCCAGTCGCCGTCCGGTGCTGCCTCCAGCCGCGCTTCGACGATCTCCCGCGCCGCTCTCTCGTCCGCCGAGGGCGGGGCGGCGGGTGGTTCGGCGGGGCGGCGGCGCCATTCGGCGTAGCGCACCACCTGGGCGAGGGCCTGGACCGCCTGCTCGGGGAAGGCGTAAGCGGGTACCCGGCCGTCGATCAGTTCGTCATGGCCGATGACGCAGGCCAGCACGGTCTTGGCCGTGTCCCTGGTGGCGTCCGCGATGGCCTGGCGGCTCGCCTCCAGGCCGTCTCCGAACGGCGGCGTGTAGACGACGAGGACCACGTCCACCTCCGGCGCGGCGGCGAGCGCCCCGACGGCGGCGCCGATCTCGGCGGCGGTGGCGTCCGCGGTCAGGTCCACCGGATTGCCCAGCGCGGCGGCGGCGCGGGCCTCCAGCAGACCGGGCGGCAGCTCCGGAACGACGAGACCGTGCTGCTCGCAGGCGTCGGCGGCCATGGCCTGCGGGCCGCCCGAGTTGCCGACGATCGCGACGCGGCGTCCTGCGGGCAGCGGCTGGGCGGCCAGGAGCCTGGCGGTGTCGATCAGCTCATGGACACTGTCGAGCCGGATGACACCGGCAGCGCGCGTCAGCGCGTCCACCGCCACGTCGGGCGTGGCCGCGGCGGCGGTGTGCGAGCGCACCGCCCGGCCGCCTGCCCCGCTGCGGCCGCTCTTGACGAGCAGGATCGGCTTGCGCGCGCCGACGCGGCGGGCGATGCGGGCGAACTTGCGCGGGTTGCCGAACGACTCCAGATACAGCGCGATCACGTCGGTGCCGGGGTCGTCCTCCCAGTATTCGAGGAGGTCGTTGCCGCTCACGTCGGCCTTGTTGCCGACCGACACGAACGAGGAGACCTCCAGGCGCTCCAGCAACGCCGCCCCCACGGCGCCCGACTGCGACATCAGCGCCACCCGCCCCCGCACCGGGTGGTGCGGCAGGAAGCTGGCGTTCAACCACGCCCCGGTGTTGACCACGCCCAGGCAGTTGGGGCCGATCAACCGGATACCGGCCGCTCGGCAGATCGTCAGCAGCTCCGATTCCACGCCCCGCTGCCCGGCCTCGGCGAACCCCGAGCTGAGCACCACCAGCCCGGCCACCCCTGCCGCCGCGCAGTCGCGCGCCACCTCCAGCACGTGCCGGGCCGGCACTGCCACCACCGCCAGGTCGACCCCCTCAGGCACCCTGGGGAGGCAGGCAAGGCCCGCCACCGACGTGGCGTTGGGGTTGACGGGGTGGATCGTCCCGGGGAAGCCGCCGTCGAGCAGGTTGCGCAGCACCTTGTGCCCGACGGCCCGCTCGTCGCGGCTCGCGCCGATCACCGCCACGGAGCGGGGCGCGAGCACCCGCGCCAGCGATGCCTGCCCGGCCTCGTGATCGCGGGCCGAGATGGCCTCGCGCAGCTTGCGGGTGGGCTCGACGGCGATGCCCAGGTGCAGCGTCCCGCCGTCGCAGCGTCGGGAGACGTCCAGGCCCAGGTCCCGCAGCACCCGGAGCATGGGCAGGTTCTCACCCAGAACGTCGGCCACCAGCTCCCGTACCCCGTGCGCGGCCGCGTCCAGCACGATGTGCTCCAGCAGCAGGGTGCCGAGGCCGTGCCCGTGGATGGAGTCGTCCAGAAGAATGGAGAGGTCGGCGTGGCCGTCGTCGATGGGGATGTACTCGGCGACCGCGACCAGCCGACCTCTCAGGCCGGCCACCAGCGCATGCCCGCCATAGGTGCCGCTGGTGATGCGGTCCATGTACGCGTGCGCGGTGCCGCGCCCACCGGTGAAGAAGCGCAGATACGCCGAACGCTCCGAGGAGCGCTCCACCAGCTCGTGCAGGGCCTGCCGGTCGGCGGGCCGCAGCGGGCGCACATGGGCGATCCCGCCGTCGCGCAGCAGGACGTCGTAACCCTCAGACATGCCGGATCTCCCGCTTCTCACTGTCGCGCAGTACCGAGTCACTGCCGAGTCACCACCGAGGCTGTCCGAAAGGCGGGCGCGACCGGAGTGCCGGACGTCCCCGGCCTTGCGGCCGAAGGTCCCTGCCCCGTCGCCCGGCCCTCCTGGCGCACGATCGCGACCGCTTTGCCCATTCCGGTCAGAGCCTTGACGCGGATGGCCGGGAGGGATGCAGGATCCGGTCGAGGCGGACGGCGGCGTAGCCGAGGATCGACAGCGCGCCGACGATCAGCAGATCACCCGGGGCGAGGGGTTCGGTGCCGAGCAGCTCCTGGAGCGGCGGGAGGTACAGCCCGGCGAGCTGCAGGACGAGCGCACCGGCGACGGCGAGCAACAGCATGGGGTTGGCCAGCGTGCCGGGCCGGGTACGGGACCCCAGCGCGACGCCGAGCTGGGTGGCGCCGAGGGCGAAGAAGGCCATGCTCTGCCACGGTCGTCCGGTCTGATGGCCCCAGACGGCGACGCCGAGCGTGACGGCGGTCAGGACGACGGCGATCCGGATCAGGCGCTGCCACAGCCCCGCGCCCAGGATGCTCTGGCCGGGAGGCCGCGGTGGGACGGCCATGGACCCCGGCACGGACGGCTCGCCGCCGAGGGCCACACCGGGCAGCCCATGCGTGAGCAGATTGATCCACAGGATCTGGGCGGGAAGCAGGGGGAGCGCGAGGCCGGCGAACGGCCCCAGCAGCATCACCGCGATCTCGGCGGCTCCACCGGACAGGCCGTACACCAGGAACCGGCGGATGTTGGCGTAGACCCGGCGACCCTCCTCGACGGCCGCGACGACGGTGTCCAGGTTGTCGTCGGCGAGCACGAGGTCGGCCGCCTGGCGGGCGACTTCCGTGCCGTGTCTGCCCATGGCCACGCCGATGTCGGCGCGCCGCAGCGCGGGGCCGTCGTTGACGCCGTCACCGGTCATCGCGAGGGTCTCGCCACGAGCCCGTAGACCCTCGATGATCCCGAGCTTCTGCCCGGGCGTGGCGCGGGCGTACACACCGATGTCGTCTTGGTCGGGCATCCCGGCGACCCGGAGGTCCACGACGGGATCGCCGGCGGCGATGATGCCCAGATCGGTGGCGACGGCCCGCGCGGTCCCAGGATGGTCGCCGGTGATGAGCAGCGGCCTGATGCCGGCCCGCTCGCAGGCGGCGATCGCGGCGGCCGCGGCCGGACGCGGCGGATCCAGGATCGCGACCAGCCCGAGCAACGACAACGCGGTCTCCGGCGCTGTTCGCGGAACGGTGTCCAGATCGCGGCTCGCGACCGCCAGGACCCGGTATCCCTCCTGGGCGAATCGCTCGGCGCGCTCGGCGGCGCGGGCCAGCAGCGCCGGGTCGTCGACCAGGACAGGCGGGCGGAGCAGCATGTCGGGCGCGCCCTTGCAGATGACCCTGCCGTGTCCGCCGGGCAGGGAGTGCGCGGTGCTCATGCGCTTGCGTTCGCTGTCGAAAGGGCGTTCGGCCACCCGGGGGCAGCGCTCCTGCAGGTGCCCGCGGTCCAGGCCGAGCTTGGCGGCGGCGGTGAGCAGGGCCGCCTCGGTGGGATCCCCCAGCGCCGTCCATTCCCCGCCGGGGTCCTGCGGCGGCGACAATCTGGCGTCGTTGCACAGCACGGTCGCCACCAGCAGGTCGGTGAGGCTCGCACTGTCGAGGGTGCCGTCGCGCACGATCTCGCCGTCGGGGGCGTATCCGGAGCCGGTGATCACGGCCTCTCCGGCAGGGGTCCAGAGGTGCCGGGCGACCATCCGGCCCTCGGTGAGGGTCCCGGTCTTGTCGGTGGCGAGCACGGTCACCGCGCCCAGCGTCTCCACGGCGGCCAGCCTGCGTACGAGAGCGTCGCGCGCGGCCATCCGGCGGGCTCCCAGGGCCAGGCTCAGCGTCACGACCGCGGGCAGGGACTCGGGCACGGCCGCGACCACCAGGCTGATCGCGGTCACCACCATCAACTCGACCGGTTGCCCGCGGACCAGTCCGAGCGCCAGCACCACCGCGGACAGCGCCACCGTGACGCCGGCCAGCAGGCGGCCGACATCCACCAGCCGCCGCTGCAACGGCGTCAGGCCGGCCCCCTCGACCATCATGGACGCGATCCGGCCGCTCGCGCTCGCCGCTCCGACGGCCGTGACCCTCGCGCGGCCACGTCCCCGCACCACGACGGTTCCGGAGGAGACCGGATCGCCGCC
The DNA here is from genome assembly GCF_031570565.1 of Nonomuraea sp. 3-1Str. NCBI lineage: Bacteria > Bacillati > Actinomycetota > Actinomycetes > Streptosporangiales > Streptosporangiaceae > Nonomuraea > Nonomuraea sp. 3-1Str. The sequence goes on along the minus strand of NZ_JALHBK010000015.1, from coordinate 16,934 downwards.
GGTCTTGTCCACCGGCGCCGACTCTCCCGTCAAGGACGACTCGTCGACGAGCAGGGCCGCCGACTCCACCACCGTGGCGTCGGCCACGACGATGTCGCCTTCGGCCAGGACCAGCAGGTCTTCCACGACGATGTCGGCCGCCGGGACCTCGGTCTGGGAGCCGTCGCGGATAGCGCGCGCCACCGGGGCCGTGAGCTGTGACAACGCCGTGATGGCCCGGTCGGCGCGCACCTCCTGCACGACTCCGACGGACGTGTTGACGACGATCACGAGCATGATCACGGTGGTGTCGGTCCAGTCGCCCGTGGCGACGGTCAACGCCGCCGCCACGAGCAGGACGACGATCAGCGGATCGCGAAGCTGGGCGGCGACCCGCCGCCACAGCGGGACCGGCGGCTGCTGCGGGAGCAGGTTGGGGCCGTCCCGCTCCAGGCGCACCGCCGCCTCGGCGGACGACAGTCCCGAGGGTACGGCAACCACCGAGCTCCTCCTTGGTGAACCACGGACACGGGGACGGTGCGAGGGCCGGAGACCGGGACTCAGCCGTCCCCGCCGGTCTGGACCGAGACGCCGCCTGGGTGAAGAGGCAGCCGGCGGCCGCTGATCGTGCCCGGACGCAGGCGTACGAACACCGGCTCCGTCATCGCGACCCACGGCGCGCCGAGGAGCGCCTCCAGACGGCGGACCTGCTCGGCGTCGTCGACGATCTCGGCGTGGCCGCTCAGCAGAACGCTCCAGCCCACGCGCAGGGCCGGCTCCACGTCGTCCACCTCGAAGGACACCGGCACACCCCGCTCGACGGCGGTGAGCTTGTCACCCCGCGCGGTCCTGAACACGAGGTCGTCGCCGTCCACCACGAAGTTCACCGGGATGACCTCCACCCGGCCGTCGGGGTGCGGCCAGGCGACGCGACCGATGACGGCGGCCGACAGGAGGGCCATGCAGGCGTCGCGATCGAGGATCTCACCATGGCTCTCGCCCGGGAACGCATGGGAACGGTCGGCTGGATCCACGTGCGAATACCTTCCCGTGCCCCGGCGCGGCCCCCCCGCCCGCCCGTGCAACGCGGTGCAAGAACTTCGTCAAATCCCCTTTCCCGACGGCCGGCCGGCGGGCACGACCGCGACGGGGCACAGGGCGGTCTCGGTCATCGCCCTGGCGACCGTGCCCAGCTGTCCGCCGGGTCCGGCGCGGTCCGCACCCACGACCAGCAGGGCGGCTCCGCCGGAAGCGGTGCGCAGCGCATCCCTCGCCGAGGCGATGACGGTGCGGATCTCGACGTGGATCCCCGGATGCCTGTCACGCCATGCCGCCAGGCGATCGTCCATGCGCTCACGGACCGCTTCCGCGAGCTGATCCAGGCAGGGGGGAGGGGCGACCTTCATCCCCCACTCCGGCTCCTGGAGGTCGACGGCGTGCAGGGCGGTCAACCGCAGGCCCCGTAGAGCGGCTTCGGCGAAGGCGAACTCCATCGCGTCCTCGGGAGTGGCGGAGGTCAGCCCGAGCACGATCGGGCCGGGTTCCGCCTCCGCGGGGATGGGCCCGGGACCACGGACCACGACCACCGGCGCCTGGGCACCGGCCGTGACGTGGCCGGCGACGGAGCCGACCACGGAGCGGGCGGGCGCACCCAGGCCGCGCGAACCGACCACGACCAGGCGCGCGCCGACGGACAGCTCCACGAGCCGCTCGGCCGCCGAGCCCTCGTACAGGTCGGCGACGACGTCGCCGACCGCGCTGGAGGACCGGGCGCAGTCCGCGCCGTGCTGGAGCACGTGCTCCGCGGCCTTGCGCAGGTGCAGCTTCGCTTCTTCGGACGCCTCCCCGTACGGCCAGCTCCACGCGTGCGCGACCGTCAGCTGCGCGTGTCTCAGCTCACACTCGTCAAGAGCCCAGTCGAGCGCCTGCATGGAGAAGTCGGAGCCGTCGTACCCGACGACGACGCGAGATCCGGCCATGATCCTCACCTCGCTCGTCTCCCGTCTGCACCCCGTGACACGGCGGGACTGAGAGCCCCGCGGGTGATGGCGGCGGTGGTGGTGAACCGGTGCGCCCTGCGGTGCAGGGGATGGGCGGGCGTGCGTTCGCGGCCGGCCGGGGCCGCGGGCGTGGTCCGGTAGAACCACCGTTTGCCCACCTCGATGAGGGCGAGGTAGGCGGCGACCATCAGCAGCACGATGAGGAAGAACGGGCCGGGGAGCGGCTGGAAACCGAGAGCGGGGGCGACAGGCGTGAAGGGGATGACCGCGCCGGCGGTCACGACGCCGAGGGCCGCCAGGAGCAGGGGGACGCCGGGGCGGCTGCGGAAGAAGGGGACCCGCCTGGTCCGGATCACGAAGATCACCAGGACCTGGGTGGCGAGGGATTCGACGAACCAGCCGGTCCGGAACAGCGGCGGGGCGGCGTGGAAGACGCCGAGCATGACCGCGAAGGTGGCGAAGTCGAACAGCGAGCTGATCGGGCCGAAGAAGAGCATGAACCGGCGGATCAGCCGCACGTCCCAGCGGGAGGGGCGGCTCAGCTGCTCGGCGTCGACGGTGTCGGTGGGGATGGCCAGCTGGCTGGAGTCGTAGAGCAGGTTGTTGAGCAGGATCTGGGAGGGCAGCATCGGCAGGAAGGGCAGGAACGCCGAGGCCGCGGCGGCGGAGAACATGTTGCCGAAGTTGCTGGACGTGCCCATCAGGACGTACTTCATGGTGTTGGCGAAGATGCGTCGGCCCTGGGTGACGCCGTCGGCCAGGATGCCGAGGTCCTTCTCCAGCAGGAGCACGTCGGCGGCGTCCTTGGCCACGTCGGTGGCCGCGTCGACGGAGACGCCCACGTCCGCCGCGTGCAGCGCGAGGGCGTCGTTGACGCCGTCGCCGAGGAAGGCCACGTCCAGACCGCCGCGTCGCTGGGTCCGCACGATGCGCGCCTTGTGCTCGGGACTGACGCGGGCGAAGACGGAGCACTGCTCGATCAGTGAGGCCAGCCGGGAGTCGTCGGCGGCGTCGACGTCCGCTCCGGTCAGCACGCGTCCGCTCGTGAGGCCGAGCTCGGCGCAGAGCCTCGCCGCGACAGCCGGGTTGTCCCCGGTGAGGACCTTGACGGTGATGCCGAGGCCGGAGAGCCGTTCCAGCGCGTGCCGGGCGCCGGCCTTGGGCGGGTCGAGGAAGACCAGGAGGCCGCGGAAGGTGAGGCCGTGCTCGTCGGCCGGAGTCAGGGCGGCGACCTGCGAGGCGGCGTCCGGGAGCCGCCGGGTGGCCACCGCCACCACGCGGTTGCCCGCGTCGAACTCGGCCTCCAGCATGATCCTGGCCTGGTCCCCGATGCCGGTGCACAGCTCCAGCACGGTCTCGGGGGCGCCTTTGGTGACGATCAGGCGATGGCCGTCAGCGTGTTCGAGCAGGACCGTCACCCTCCGCCGTTCATGGTCGAAGGGGACGATGGCCAGGCGCCGGTAGCGGCTCAGACCGGCTTGCGTGCCGGCGGTGGCCGCGTTCCACAGCGCGACGTCCAGCGGGTTGCCGCCCGCGACGCCACCGGGCCCGCCGGCCTGGCCGCTCCGGCGGTCGACGACGGCCTCGTTGCACAGCAGGCCCAGCTCCAGCACCTCGTCGGCGGGCCGGCCGTCGGGGCCGGGCGAGCGCATGAAGCTGATCCGTCCCTCGGTGAGGGTTCCGGTCTTGTCGGTGAACAGCACATCGATGTCGCCCAGGTCCTCGATGCAGACCAGGCGCTTGACCAGCACCTTGTGCCGAGCCAGCCGCCGCGTGCCGGCGGCCAGGCCGGTCGAGACGACGGCGGGCAGCAACTGGGGGGAGATGCCCACGGCGATCGCCAGCGAGAACAGCAGCGCGTCGAGAACCGGGCGGCGCAGGACGATGTTGATGACGAAGATCGCGACGGTCAGCACGGCCGCGACCCGCACCAGCAGCAGGGAGAATCTGCGCAGCCCGACCTGGAACTCGGTTTCCGGATGACGCTCGCCCAGCCGGAGCGCGATCCGTCCGAACGTCGTCCGTCCCCCCGTGGCCACCACCACGCCTGTTCCCGAACCGGTGTGCACCACGCTGCCCATCAGCGCGCAGCAGGACAGCTCGGCCAGCGCGGCACCCGCGCCGACGGGCCGGGTGGACTTGGCCACCGGCATCGACTCGCCGGTCAGCACCGACTCCTCGCACTCCAGCTCCGCCACCCGCAGCAGCCGCAGATCGGCCGGTACGACGTCGCCGAGCCGCAGCTCCACGACGTCGCCGGGGACCAGCCCGGTCACGTCGACGAGACCGGGGTGACCGTCACGCCGTACCAGGCAGCGGTGCCGGATCTGGGAGTGCAGAGCCTCGGCGGCCTTTTCGGCGCGGTACTCGTTGAAGAACCCCAGCCCGACCGACGCCGCCAGGATCACGCCGATGATCAGCGCGTCCGCCGGCTCGCCGAGGAAGAACGACGCGGCCGCGGTGACGGCCAGCAGGATCAGCAGGGGCGAGCGCAACTGGCGGGCGAGCACCGCGGCGCGCCGCGCCCGATGCGTGCGCAGCGCGTTCGGACCCACCGCCGCCAGACGGCGCTCCGCCTGCGCCTGGCGCATTCCGTCGTCCGTGCCGCCCAGACGGGCCAGCACCTCGTCGGCGCGCAGCGCGCCCGCGGCGGCGACATCAAGCCCGGCCTCGCCGCTCACCTCCGCTGTCAGCGCCATCGCCTGCCCCGGCCCCGTTCCCGCTCAGGCCCGACCGGACGTGCTGTCGCCACGCCCGGCCACCGCGGCGCCACGGACCACCGCGACGGGACACTGCGCGTGGTGGAGCACCTCCCGGCTGACCGAGCCCAGGAGCAGCGAGCCGACGGCGCCCAGCCCCCTGGACCCGACCACGAGCAGGTGGGCGCCGACGGAGGCGTCCACCAGCGCGGGGACCGGCGGGCCGTGTCGGAGATCTTCCCTCACCTCGACGTCGGGATACCGCTCCCGCCAGCCGGCGAGCCGGTCGGTGAGGACTGATCCGGTGCCGGGTTCGCTCGAACGCTCCTGCGGCGACCGCCGGGCGTGCACCGCGCGCAGCGCGCACCCACGCGCCCGGGCCTGCTCGAAGGCGAACTCCAGGGCGGGCTCACACCCGGGGGAGTCGTCGACGCCGACGACGATCTCGCGGCCGGACCCGGCGCGCTCAGGCCGGACCACCACCACGGCGCCGGGCGCGTGACCCGCCGTCTGGACGGGCACGGAGCCCAGCAGAGCCCCGGCCGGACCGCCCACGCCGCGGCTGCCGACGACCAGTTCGGCCGCCGTCGCGGCCTGGTCGCGAAGAACCTCGCCCGGCGGCCCCTCGGCCAGGGCGGTCACCACGGCGACGCCCGGCTCGCATTCACCGGCGGCACCGGCCGCCTGGCGGAGCATCCGCTCCCCGGCGGACACTCCGGGGTCGGTCTGGTCCGGCGCGGGCACCCCGTAGGGCCGGTGATCCACCACGTGCACGATGCGCAGGGGCAGAGCGCGGCGGGCGGCGTCGCGGGCGGCCCAGCGCACGGCTGCTACGGCGAGATCTGACCCGTCTGTGCCGACAACAATGTATTCGTCCATTGAGGTCCCCTTCTTCATGACACTCCGACACCGACGGCTCCGCAAGGCCGTCTTCGTGTCCTCGCAGCGTCCGAGGGAAGGGAGTAAGCCGTGACCTGCTGCGCCGAGGTGGATCTCGCCCGGATCGTGGCGGCGGTGTTCGACACCGACGGGGTCGTCACCGACACCGCCCGGGTGCACGCCGCCGCCTGGAAGCGGGTGTTCGACGCGTTCCTGCGCGAGCGGGCCACCCGGTACGGCGAGCCGTTCCGCCCCTTCGACGCCGGGGAGGACTATCTGCGCCATGTCGACGGCAGGTCCCGTACCGATGGCGTGCGTGGCTTCCTCGGCTCGCGCGGCTTGCCGCACGACCCGGACACGGTGCGGGAGCTCGCCTCCCGCAAGGACGCCTGCTTCCTCGCCGAGATCCGTGACCACGGCGTGGCCGCGTTCCCGTCCAGCGTGGAGCTGGCGCGCGAGCTGCGGCGCCGGGGCGTGCGCACGGCCGTCGTCTCGGCGAGCCGCAACTGCGCGGAGGTCCTGCGGGCGGCCGGGGCCGACGGCCTGTTCGACGTGCGGGTCGACGGTGTGGACGCCGCCCGGCTGGGCCTGGCCGGCAAGCCCGATCCCGCGCTGTTCCTGGAGGCGGCCCGGCGGCTCCGCGCGGCACCGGAGCGGACGGCCGTGGTCGAGGACGCGCTCGCCGGGGTGGAGGCCGGGCGGCGAGGCCGATTCGGTCTCGTGGTGGGCGTCGACCGGCACGCCCGGCGCGCGGACCTGCTGGCCGCGGGCGCCGACGTGGTCGTGACCGACCTGGCCGACCTCCGACTGCACGGGAGACGACGTGAATCCCTGGCTCCTGACCTATGACGGCCTCGACCCCGTGCGGGAAGGGCTGAGGGAGGCGCTGACGACGCTCGGCAACGGGTACGTCGCCACCCGGGGCGCCGCCGCCGAGGCGCGCGCCGACGGAGTCCACTACCCGGGCACCTACCTCGCGGGCTGCTACGACCGGCTGACCTCCCAGGTGGGCGGCCGCCCGGTCAGCAACGAGGACCTCGTCAACGCGCCGAACTGGTTGCCGCTGACCTTCCGCACCGGCGGCGGCCAGTGGTTCGCCCCAGGTGACGGGGCCGAGATCCTGACGTGGCATCGGCGGCTCGACATGCTCTCCGGCACCCTGACCTGGCTCGTACGGGTGCGCGACCGCGCCGGGCGGACCACGCGGCTGGAGGAGCGGCGCCTGGTCTCCATGGACGATCCGCACCTGACCGCCCTGGCCGTCACGATCACGCCCGAAGACTGGAGCGGATCGCTGGAGGTGCGTTCCGCGATCGACGGCCGTGTCGTGAACGCCGGGGTCGCCCGCTATCGGGCGCTGGACGGACGCCATCTGGTCCCGATCTCCGCGCACGCCTCCGGCGAGGTGACGGAGGTGCTGGTGCGTACGGCCACCTCCCGGGTGGAGATCGCGCTCGCCGCACGGACCACGATGGCGGGCGCCCGCCGCCACGCGCGCGCCGGCGAGGGCTGGGCCGCGGACGAGCTCGCGGTGGAGGTACGGGCCGGCGAGGCGGTTCACGTGGAGAAGGTCACGGCGGTGCACACCTCGCGGGACCGCGCCATCGCCTCGGCCGGGGAGGCCGCCAGGACCGCTGTCATGAGGGCGGCGGGCTTCGCGGTCCTCCTGGAGCGGCACGCGCGGGCCTGGGAGCGCCTCTGGTCGCGGGCGCACGTCGCCTCCGAGGACGCCGAGGTGCAGCAGATCCTCAACCTGTACGCGTTCCACCTCCTGCAGACGGCGTCTCCGCACGTCGTGGAGCTCGACGCCGGGCTGCCCGCCCGGGGCCTGCACGGCGAGGCGTACCGCGGGCACGTCTTCTGGGACGAGCTGTTCGTCTTCCCCTACCTGGCGCCCCGTTTCCCCGACATCGCGGAAGCACTGCTGCGCTACCGGTGGCGCCGCCTGCCGCAGGCGCGCCGGGCCGCCCGCGACGCGGGCTTCGCCGGCGCCATGTTCCCCTGGCAGAGCGGGAGCGACGGCCGCGAGGAGACTCCCGGCGTGCACTACAACCCGCGCTCGGGCCGCTGGCTGGCCGACCACTCACATCTGCAGCGTCATGTCGGGCTCGCCGTCGCCTACAACGTCTGGCGGCACTACCTGGTGACGAAGGACATCGCCTTCCTGGCCGGCTTCGGCGGGGAGCTGCTGCTGGAGGTCGCCCGCTTCTTCGCCTCGCTGGCCGTCCTGGAGGGCGACCGATACGCGATCCGGGGCGTGATGGGGCCGGACGAGTACCACGACGGCTACCCCGGCAGGGCGGCACCGGGCATCGACAACAACGCCTACACCAATGTGATGACCGCCTGGCTGATGCGCCGCGCACTGGAGATCCTGAACCTGGTGGGTGCCCGCGATGTGACCGATCGGGAGGCCGAACGGTTCACCGACCTGGCCGCGCGGATGCGGGTGGACTTCCATGACGGGGTCATCAGCCAGTTCGAGGCCTACGGCGACCTGCGGGAGCTGGACTGGGAGCACTACCGGGGCCGTTACGGTGACATCCGGCGCCTGGACCGCATCCTGGAGGCCGAGGGTGACACCCCCAACCGCTACAAGGCCTCCAAGCAGGCCGACGTGCTCATGCTCTTCCATCTGCTCGGCGAGGAAGGGGTGGCGGAGCTTCTCACCGGGCTCGCCTACGACTGGGGCCCCGGGGCCGCGGCGCGGACGGTGGACTACTACCTGGCCCGCACCTGTCACGGCTCCACGTTGAGCGCCGTCGTCCACGCCGGGGTGCTGGCCCGTGTCCGGCCGGGCGCCTCGGAGCCGTTCCTGGTGGAGGCGCTCAACAGTGATGTCCGCGACGTCCAGGGCGGCACGACGGCCGAGGGCATCCACCTCGGGGCGATGGCGGGCGTGCTGAGCCTGTTCGGCGCGCCGCCGGCGGACGACTCGCAGCACTAGATCGCGGTGACGTCTCCCGCCTGACCGAGGCCGAGGGCCTGGAGCAGCGCGGGGTCCCACCCGCCGGTGCTCTCGTCGTACAGGGCGAAGGTCGGCCCGAAGGACCAGTAACCCCACGAGAAGCCGTGCTCCTCGGCCAGGCGCCGGTTGACGGCGGCCCAGCGCGCGCGTGAGCCCGGGTCGGCGTTGCCGGAGGTGCCGAACTCGCCGACGAGGATCGGCCTGTCGTGCGCGCGCGCCCACTCCGCCAGGCCGGCGAAGGCGTCGGACAGCACGGAGCGCTCCTCGTGGCTGCCCTGCCACGTCGTGCCCAGCCAGGAGACGGGGTCGCCGAACGGGGTCTCGGTGCCGAGCCAGGTCTCACCCTGCATGGTGAAGGTGATCGGCCAGTACTGGTGGACCGTGACGATCAGGTTGCGGTCGTCCTCCGGCAGGCGGAGGTCGGGCAGGCGCCGCATGTTGTTGTAGGAGGCCGGGCCTATGACGACGGCTCGGGCGGGGTCGGCCTCGCGCAGCGCGGTGAGGACCTGTCGCAGGTAGTCGTTCCAGAGGGGATCGAGCGGGCCGTGGGGCTCGGCCAGGGGTTCGAGCACCACCTGGGCGGGGCGCCCGGAGAAGCGCTCGGCGACCTGGTGGGTGCTGGCGAGCAGCCGGTCGAGGTGACGGAGTGGGTCGGCCATCAGCTCGGGGTCCTGCAGGTTGTTCAGGACGACGCTCAGTCCGCGTTCGGCGGCCTGGTCGAGGAGAAGGTCGACGCTGTCCAGGATCGTCGGGTCCACGGTGAATCGTCCCCGGGATTCGGTGGTGTGCGCGGCCCAGCAGGTCGCCAGCCGGACGGCGGAGAATCCGGCCTCGTGGCACAGGTCCAGATGACGCGGGCCGACCGGGACGGTCCATCCCTGTTCGAGCGCGGCGCCGAAGTCGGCGCCGATGTTGACGGTGCGGGCCAGGAGGCGGTTGGTCTCGTGAGGGGAGGACGTGCTCATCTACCTGCGCTCTTTCGTCGGGGAGTCGGAACCGGGGCCGGGCCAGTGCGTGGCCGGGTCGCGGAGCTGGGTGGTGAACGCGCGTAGCCAGTCGAGTTCGGCCCGGCGCAGGGCCTGAGGGAAGGCGTGGTCGGCCAGGAACACCGGCGCGACGCCGTCTCGCGCGGCGGCGTCCAGGGCGTGGCCGGTTTCGTCGACATGCTCCCGCATGCGCTCGGCGCGGCGTTCGAGGAGGGCGATCACCTCGGTCCTGGGCAACGCGAACATGAACATCAGCGCCACCGTGAAGCCGGAGGTGTCGTCCGCGGGACCGTCGAGCAGTTCGCGCAGCCAGTCACGTAGCGTCGAGCCGCCTGCCTCCGTGATGCGGTAGACGGTCCGCTCGGGCCGGGCGCCCTCGCGAACCGTCTCGCCTTCGGTGATCAGGCCCGCGTCGACGAGGCGGGGCAGGGCGTCGTAGAACGACGCGTTCTTGATCTTCAGAGTGCGGTCGTGGCCGCGTTCGCGCATCTCGACGCGCATGTCGTAGACGTGGCGCGGGCGCTCGGCCAGCAGGCCGAGCACGGCCACGGTCATCGGGGTACGCAGGGGGCGTGCGGGCACCGGAGCTCCAGATAGTCGAACGCGACTAGACGAGTTCGACTATATAGCACGCGCGATCACGTCGGACCGTCCGGCACGGAGTGCCCCGGGCGCAGGCGGCTACCCGCCGGTGTGAGGGTCGGTGCCGGGCCTGGTGAAGTAGGCGGCGCTCTCCGCGTCCGCCGGGTAGTACGACTCGATCGAGACCTCGTCCAGGGTGATGTCCATCGGGGTGCCGAACGTGGTGGTGGTCGAGAACAGCCGCACTTCCCGTCCGCCGAAGCTGAAGATCATCGGGATCACGACCTCGGACTCGATCGGCTGGCTCACGTCCCCGGAGCCGGGCGTCAGCAGTTCCTCGTAGAGCGCGGTGAGCTCGGGGTCGGGAGCAGCGGCGAGCTGACGCGAGATCCGGGTACGGAGCACCGCGCGCACCTGGGCCAGATTGACGATCCGGGGAGCGAGCCCGCGCGGGTCCAGGCCCAGCCGCACCATGTTGATCGGCGGCTGGAGCAGGTCGGGGGCGACGTCCGCGAGGAACGGCTCAAGGGCGCGATTGGTCATCACGATGTTCCATCGGCGATCCACGGCCAGCGCCGGGTACGGCTCGTGTGCGCGGAGCACCCTCCCGACCGCCTCCCAGGCCGCCGACAGCGCGTCCCCGTCGAGCGGCCGCTCGGCGTAGCGGGGCGCGAAGCCGGCGGCGAGCAACAGCCGGTTGCGCTCACGCAACGGCACATCGAGCTGATCCGCGAGCCGGAGCACCATGTCGGCGCTCGGGTTGGACTTGCCGGTCTCCACCAGGCTGACGTGACGAGCCGAGACGTCGGCGGCGATCGCGAGATCGAGCTGGCTGAGTCGCCGGCGATGCCGCCATTCCCGCAACAATTCCCCGACCGTGTGCATGGCCGCCGATGCTACTCCTCGTGCGGCCGTACGCCATGACATGCGAGTTCATCGACAATCGTCGCGACGGCGGAAAAACTGCTCCCATGACTACGCAGAACATGACCACGGACAACAAGAGCATCGTTCAGAAGGCGCTGACAGAACTGGTCGGGACGGGCGACGTCGACGCGCTCGCGCCGTTGCTGAGCGACGACTTCGTCCACCACAGGCCGGATTCGACCTCCTCCACCAAGGCGGAATGGCTCGCCGCCGTACGCGCCGCCCTCGTCCCGCTCGCCGGCATGCAGGTCGAGATCCATCACGTGCTGGCCGACGGCGATCACGTCGTGATGCATTCCCGGCGCCGGCTTCCCGGGGGCGGGCCGGAGATCGTGGTCGTCGACATCTGGCGGATCGACGACGGGCTGATCGCCGAGGCGTGGGAGATCATCGAGCCGGTGGCCCAGGCGGCCGCCAATCTGGTGTGGTGGGAACCCGCTGATCACTGAGCCGGCCTGCCGCCGCCGGAACCTGCGTGACGCCTGGACCGCGGAGCAGACGGAACGGGCCCGGCGAGCGGGGCAGCGGGACTATGCCGGCTGATCGGCCGGTTCGAGCCCGGCCAGGAGGTTGAAGGAGCCGGTCAGCAGGTTGAGGGCGACGAGGCCGGGGAGCTCGGCGATGACGCGGTCGCTCCAGCCGTGCGCCCGGAGGTCGGCGACGTCCTGGTCGGTGATCGAGGACGGCTCGGCGAGCACGCGGACGGCGACGGCGATGAGCGCCGCCTCGCGGGCGTCGGTGGAGGTGCCCTGGCGGGCCAGGGCGATGTCCGCCTCGCTCAGCCCCGCCGCCCGGGCGCCCTGGGTGTGGGCGTCGAGGCAGAGGCCGCAGCCGATCCACTCCTGTACGGCCAGTGAGATCTTCTGGCTGAGGGCGCGGGGGAGCTTGGACCGCTTCATGGCGCGGGAGAAGTCGAGATAGCCCTGGAGCAGCGCGGGGGAGTGGGCCATGGTGGCGACCATCTCACCGACGCCACCTCTCCTGGCGATGATGTCGTCCAGCAGCTCACGGGATCTCCCCGGCGCTTCGGCGGGGTCGAGTGCGGTCAGGCGTCGCATGTGGGTTCCCTTCTCAAGCATCCGGTTCGGGATACTATACCCCCGCACCGTATATGCGAGGAGGTAGGGAATGACACCTGAACGACGACTGTCCGAGCACCTGGCCCGCTGGCTCGGCGCGTGGCCGCCCGCTTCCGGCCTTGACATCGTCGGCGAGCCGGGACGGACGCGGCCCGGCTGGGACGGCAGGCTCCATCCGGTTCTGGGAGTGGCGGGGCCGGAAGGCGGCGTCCTGTCGGTCCCGCCCGAGCATGCCGGGCCGGTTTCGCGGCGATACGCCGCCGACGGTGACCTCGCCGTGGTGGGGCCGCAGGTCCCGGCCATGGTGGGGTATCCGCAGCGGGGATGGTTCACCGCCGTGTACCGGTGGACCCTCCGGCCCCCGACACTGCCCGAGGCCGGAGAGTGGGTCCCCGCGGACGACCCGCACGTCCCGGCGTGGTTGCGGCCCTTCGGCGGCGACGTGCTGGTGGCCCGGGACCAGGAGACCGGAGCTCATCTCGCCGGCGTCGGGATCAAGCGCCACGACGCGTACGGGCACGAACTGGCCGTCGTGACGGCTCCCCAGGCTCAGGGACGGGGGCTGGCACGCGGACTCGTCGCCCAGGCCGCCCGCCGGGTCCTCGACGAGGGGGCGGTCCCCACGTACATGCACGCCCCGGACAACCTGGCCTCGGCCGCCGTCGCCGTGGCGGCCGGTTTCCCCGACGGCGGCTGGACCTCTTTCGGCCTGACCGAAGAGACTCCCTGACGCCCTGCCACACCAGCCGACGGGGGTCAGTCGTCGAGAACCTGGAGGTCGTTGACCGTGTAGGCCAGCGAGGCGCGGAAGCCCATGCCGGTGCGTTCCGGATGGAGGGCGGCCAGTTCCTCGCCACGGGCCGGGAGGAAGGACAGCTCTCCGGACCCGATCCACGCGTTGTCGATGCGCAAGTCGTCGAATACGGCCATGACCAGCTCGTGTACGGCCGGCTTGTCGTGCTGGCCGGCGGTGAGGCGAGGGAAGTGGCGGAGGTTGACGGTGGGCCTGGTCAGCAGTTTTGCCGCGTCGGGGACGGGTTGTTCCAAGGTGACCAGGGCCTCGGCGATGCGCTGCGCAGCGGTCGAGGCGGTGGCGGCGAACCGGCCGCCCGGTTCGACCCGCGGTGTGGCCGGGCTGTGTGCGGCGAAGGCCCTGGTCTGGTGTACGGTGCCGAGCTTCTTGGGAAAGCCCTGGATCCAGCCGCGGGCCAGGGCCGCGTCATTGTCGACGTAGATGTAGGGGCACCAGGCGACGGGCGTGTCCTGCCACAGGGCGTCGATGAGGACCATGAACTCGCGGTACTGGCTGCGCACCGGATCGAGATAGTCCTGGCCATCGGCGGAGAACTGCCAGTCGATGAACATGGCGGTGCCGTGCCCGGATGCCGAGGGATCCGGGGCCAAGCCTGGAGGCAGGGTGGCGGCCGCGGCCTCGGGGGTGGTCCAGAACTCCACCCCGATCACGTCGCCCGCGTAGTGCCACGGGGGTGCCGGGACGAGGTTGGCCTCGCCGCGCGGGGACAGGGGCAGGGTGAAGCCGTGCAGCATGGAATGCCTCCGAACGGGCTGATCAGTTTCATTGACGTCGAAGCCTGTGCCATCGCCCTGAACCCATGGCGTGCCCGAGCGGCGGCCCCGCCGCGAGCCGTTGATCTCCATGCGCCCACTCCTCTCGACCCGCGAACGGCGTGTGCTCAACAATGGGGCTCTGACGCCACAAATTCACCATGGAGTCGGCACAGGCGGGGAGCCGGACATGAGCGGTACGCACTTCACGATCCTGGGCCCGGTGGAAGTGCGCTGGTCAGATGGGCGGGAGCCGTCATTGAGCGGTAAGCAGCGCGCCGTGCTGGCGAGCCTGCTGCTTCATGCCAACACGCTGGTCTCCCGGGAACGGCTGGTGGAGGCGTTGTGGGAGAGGCCGCCCAACTCGGCCGTCGCCAATCTGCACGCCTACCTCACCCAATTGCGCCGAGCCCTCCCACCGGACACCCGCCTGCTCACCAGAGGGACGGGATACCTTCTCGCGGCGACCCCTGAAGAGGTGGACCTGCTCGCGTTCGACCATGCGGTCCAGCTGGCGCAGGACGAGCACGAACACGGCAACGTACGGGGCGCTGTCCGCGAGTACGAGAAGTCACTGTCGCTCTGGCGGGGACATGTGGCCGAGGGCACCGAACTGGCGGGCTGGGCGCTGGCCCGCGCGACTCAGGTGGATGAGCGGCGCACGGCCGTCCGGTTGAGCTGGGCCGAGGCGAAGCTCAGCCTGGGCGAAGCCGGCGACGTGATCGACGTCCTTCGCGCCCTGGTCGCTGAGCAGCCACTCAGCGAGAGTGCGTGGCGCTTGCTCATGCTCGCTCTCGCGCACAGCGGGCATCGTGATGCGGCCCTGATCGCTTATCAGCGGGCCCGCGCCGTCATCGTCGACCAGCTGGGAGTCGAGCCCAGCCGGCAGCTCCAGCGGCTCCAGACGGACATCCTGGCCGGCACCGTGGCCGTCCCGGCACCGCAGACGTGGCAGCGCATCTGCCAGCTTCCTTCGGACATAGCAGATTTCGTGGGAAGAGCCGAGGAACTCGGCCACGTGCTCACGGCGCTACGCCCGGCGCCCCGGAGAACGGCACCGGCCGTCGTCGTACTGAGCGGATCTCCTGGAGTGGGTAAGAGCACCCTGGCCGTGCATGCCGCCCACCGGCTTCGCGACGACTTTCACGATGGTCAGCTCTACCTGAACCTCAGATCCGGCGACACCGCGGGCGAACCCGCCGCGCTCCTCGCCGAGGCTCTCCGCTCACTGCAGTGGCCCGGATCCGACATCCCGGACTCGGTCCAGGCCAGGGCCGCGCTGTATCGGTCGCTGCTGGCGGATCGAGCTGTGCTCGTCGTCCTCGACGACGCCGAGCACGAGAGCCAGGTGCGATGTCTGCTGGCGGGCACTCCGCGCAGCGCCGTGCTGGTGACCAGCCGCGGTCCCCTCGCCACGCTGGCCGGCGCCACCCGCGTCTCGCTCGGCATGCCGTCCGAGGCCGAGGGACAGTCGCTGCTCGAGCGGATCGTCGGCGCGGACCGGGTACGGGGCGAGCCTGAGGCGGCGCGGACGATCGTGCTGGCGTGCGGACAGCTGCCTCTGGCCATCAGGGTGGCCGGAGCCAGGCTTTCCATCAGGCCCGCCTGGCCGTTGCGGGAACTGGCCACGCGGTTGACGGACGGTCGCCCCCTGGACGAACTGACCCTCGGTGAGCTGGACCTCCGCACAACCTTCTCGGTGAGCTACGAGCTGTTGCCGGAGCTGCCCCGCCGTGCGTTCCGGCTGATCGGCCTGTCCGGTATCGGCAGCGTCGCGGAGTGGAGCGTGACCGCGCTGCTGGGCACATCCGTGCGCGAGGCGGACGCGGCGCTGGAGACGCTTGTCGCGGCTGGACTGTTGCGCGCGAGCACAGTCGATCGAAGCGGGCAGACTCGTTACCGCATGCATGATCTCTTGCGGAGATTCGCGGCCGAGCGAGCAGCGACCGAGGATTCACCCCAGCAGCGTCAGACGGCGATACAACGGCTGGTTGACGAGAGCCTGGCGAGACTGCGTGTCGCGGGCCTCGAACATCCGCCGCCGATGGTTCCCCTGATGGCGCGGGCGCGTTCCGGCGGCCATCTCCCCGGCCCAGCCGAACGGATGTCGGCCGAATGGTTGTCGGCCGAGCGGGAGACCCTCCTGGCGGCCGCTCAGGCCGTCCCCTCCGAACCGGCGGCGGAGCTCGCCCTGCGCCTCGTACCGTTCCTCGTCACGAGCGGCCTTCGGGCGGACGCGGTCCGCCTCCTGCAGAACACCGCCCGGCGAGCGCCCGAGCAGGACACGGCGATGCTGGCGCGACTGGCTCTGGCCGACATCGAGCTGGATGGCGAGCGCTTCGCGGCGGCGCGGGACATGTTCCAGTCCGTGTTCGATCACTTCGACGACGGAGAGGACTCTCACGCGGCCGCCTACGCGCTCACCGGCCTCGTCGCATGTGACCTTCTGGCCGTAGAGCCCGGGCAGGGGGCACGAACCGGAATCCGCGCGGCCATGTCACGGTTCGAGTCCGCCGACATCGTCGGACCCCTGCTGGACACATTGGTGGCCATATGCGGGGCACAGCCGCAGGATCACCGGGACACGATCCGCATCTTGCGGCAGACGCTGCTGCTCGCCAAAGACCAACACTACGGCGAACCGGTCATGCGGTTCCTGCGCACCCTCGTGACCGGGATCGTGTGCTTCCGCGAGAATGACCTCCGCGGAGCCATCGATCGTTACGAGGAGAGCCTCGACATCATCGGTGAGCTGGGCTGGGGACCGGGAGAACGCTATGTGTTGCGACGGTTGAGCGAGGGTTACCGCGCTGTCGGGCGATACGCCGACGCGGTGACCGCGCTCCGCCGGCTGTCGCTCATGTCCACCAAGGCCAGTGACATGTACAGCGAGGCGCTCTCGGCCTATCTCCTGGGCGAGATCAGCCTGGACCACGGCCAGCGGCAGGCAGCGGCGAAGCATTTCATGCGCTGCTACGACCTCATGGACGAACACGACCAGCCGACCTGGCGGACCCGCGCGCTTCGCATGATCGACATCGCCCGCGATGGGCAGACGACCGAAGTGTGACGACGCCTGTGCGGTACGCCGGGCGGACCGGCCGCCCGCAGCAGGAGCGCGGGCGGCCGGTGCCTTCAGAGCGTCAGGGTCCATCCGTTGATGTAGCCCTTGTCGCCCTTGGCGAGGTCTTCGGCTTGGAGTTTCCAGGTTCCGCTGGCGGGTGAGGTGCTGGCGTTGACCCAGTAGTTCTCGTCGATGTTGTCGGTGC